>JAGUYV010000495.1 GCA_020061125.1 bacterium
CGGCCGCGGGCGCGTTCGGCGACGCCCTGGCCCTGGTGAGCTGGTCGCCCACAGGCTCTGCCGACGAAACCGGTCCGGCCGGCGGCTACGCCAACGAGGGCAACGACAACCCCAACATCATCATGCTCTACGGCGCCAAGACCGCCGCGGGCCTGTACGCGCACGGCGTCAGCGACATCGCGAAAATCACCGACTTCACCGGCAACACTATCCAGCCCCTCAAGCCCAAGTGGTCGGCGGACTGCAGCAAACTCGCGTTCCTGGCCTGGGACCGCACCCTGGGCGACACGCCCAGCCGCACCAGCGTCTATGTTATCAACCTCACGGACAGCCGCCCGGGCTGGGCCACCGCATCCCTGCCAATCGACAGCCTCACCGCCACGGGCGTGTACGCCGTCTACGACTACAACTCGCGCAACCTGCCCGCGTACTTCCCCAACTGGAGCGCGGACGGCAAGCTCGTGAGCTTCTCCCTGGACACCACCAACTCCCTGGACCTGCTCCAGAGCGGCGCGGACAACGACACTTTCGTGAGCCTGATTTACAGCGGCGTGGACTTCGACACCTATCTGGAATATATCGAGGACCAGCCCAACGCCCTGGGCGGCATCATCGGCCCGCAGATTGTGGGCGCGGCCACCAGCACCGCCGGCATGCGCAACGAATTCGGCCTGGCCCAGTGCCCGGGCAGTTTCACGGGCAGTTCCTGCAATGAAAACCCGCCGGGCAGCGGCAACTACTCGTTCACCCTGGTGTCCCAGACCTCGGGATCGAGCGGCGCGCTGCGCGAGCTGACGCTCGACAATGTCTCGACCGTGACTGCCAACGGCGGCCTGCTGTTCCTTGACGGCATGGTCACGGCCGTGTTCCCGCCCGGAGTGGTGAGCAGCGACACCGTTTTCTGGAACGAATGGCCCACGGCGTACTGCCTTGGCGCAGGACCGGCGTCGCAGACCACAGGCGGCGGCGCGGGCAACTGCCCCATCGAACCCACCGGTGAATTCATCGTCAACGCCGGCGAAGCCCGCGAGTTCTTCCCCGACGGAACCAGCTTCGAAAGCCATGTGCGCCTCATCTTCCGCTACTGCGACAACGACACCGACGGATTCGTGGACGCGGGCACCGAAGGCACACAGATCTCGGGTTTCACCTACAACACCGGAGCCGGGCAGTGCGAAATCGGCGGCGCGCCCACCAGCGGAGGAACCATAGACGCCGACAGCCTGGCCGTGTACAACTGGGACGATACCGCCGCGCAATGGGTCAAGCTCGAAGGAACCGTGGACAAGGCCAACAAGACCATCACCGTGTACAGCACGCACTTCTCGCGCTACGACACCTTCGGATTCCGCGCCGGGGGCCAGCCCGCGGTCATCACCCCGCTGCAGCTATCCAACCCGCACACATACCCGAACCCGTGGCGCACCACGGACGGCGTTCCCGTGAAATTCGCCGCGGATGCGGCCAGCGGCGACGGCGCCATTATCGTGGACATCCGCATCTACGACATCCGCGGCTCGCTGGTGGCCACAGTCGCCGGCGTGGTCAACAAAGCCGGTGCGGCCTACCCCGTGGAGAACAACGGCGTCACCCTGGCCGAATGGAACGCCACCAACCAGGCCGGACGCGCCGTGGCCTCGGGCGTTTATCTGTACTACCTCCACGCCAGAGATGCGACCAACGGCACCGTCGCCACCTTCACCGGCAAGCTGTCCATCGTACATTGATGCGAATAGTGCCGCAGTCACGATTCCTGGCGCACACAAAACGCTCTCATTCAATTGTTGCACCGCTATTCCCCTTCCGCTAACATGATAGACATGACACTTGTTCTTGGCATTGACATCGGCACGCAGAGCGTGAAAACGGGATTGCTGGATGTTGACAGCGGTGAGCTACGGCACATGGCCGTGCGCCCATACAGCGGCGGAGCATTGCAGCCCCCGGGCGAGTTGTGGAACGCCGCGCTCGAAGCCATGGCCGAAACCATGCACAAAAACGAAGCCGGCAGCGGCGCCATCGCCGCGGCAGGCATCTGCGGCCAGATGCATGGAACCGTGCTCATCGGCGCGGGCGGCGAGGCGATGGGCGATGTCATCAACTGGCAGGACGAGCGCTGCAACAGGCACGCCCCCGAGTTTCAGGGACTCTGCGCCATCGAGCGCATGGAGCAACTCATTCCGGCGGATATTGCGGAGGATCTTGGCGTGGACCGCATGGCCAGCGGTTTCCAGGCCGCCACCCTGTTCCACATCATGCACACGAACCCGGATCTATTCCGGACCGTGCATCATGCGCTGACCCCCACCGACTACATCCGGCGGCAGTTGCTGGGCGGCGGAGATTTCGTCACGGATCCCACAAACGCATTCGGCACGGGCGTGTTCGATGTGCGCAGGAATTGCTGGAGCGAAGAGGCGATGAACGCGCTGGGACTGCCGCCGGCATTGTTTCCCGAGGTTCGGCCCACGGATTCGACCGCTGGCGAGGTGTGCGCTTTCGTGGCGCGGCGTACGGGACTGATGCAGGGCACGCCCGTGTGCGTGGGCGGCGGAGACAACCAGATGGCCATGATCGGTTGCGGCGCATCACAGCCCGGCGGGCCGGCATGCATCAGCATCGGAACGAGCAGCCAGATCTGCGCGCTCACCCCCTCTTACGCCAGGACTGAAGGCATTGACACGCGCAGTTTCCCCGGCGGCTGTTACGCCCTTGTCTACGCGGGCCTGGCTGGCGGAAAATGCTACACCTGGCTGCGAAACATGCTTCTGGCAGATCTGGCCGCGGTGCGCGCCACCACCATGCAAGCCTCGGAACTGTTCAAGCACCTCGATTCCCTGGCGGCCATCGCGCCGTCCGGCTGCGACGGCCTGCGCTTCGAACCAACGCTGCGCGGCACAAGACGCAACCCCGCTCTGCGCGGCGCGTTCACAGGAATCAGCGAAAAAAATTTCTTCATCGGCTTCAGAGCGCGCGCAGTCATGGAGGGCGTAGCCCGCGAATTGCGTAAGGCGTTCGACGCCATGGATATCGCCACAGTTTCCGGCCTGGCGGGCGCGGGCAACGGCCTTGTGCGCAGCCAGTTGTGGCGTGAGATTACGGCCCGCTGCTTCGGCGCTCCCGTGCGGGTCACGGACTTCGAGAATGCTGTGTTCGGGGCAGCCGCCGTGGCCGCGCAGGCCGTGGGCCTGCGCAAGTTCAAGGACATCCCGGTGCAATTCGCTTTCGAGGCCAATCCTTAAAAGACTCCTTCGCGCTCTCTTTCATCTCTATCAATAGTTCCGTCGAAAACTGAATCGCATTGCTGTTATAATGAGATTACAATGCAGCAGACACATGAAAACCAACGGAACCGCCGCACCAGGGAACTCGAAATACTGGCCGCTTACGGGCCGGGGCTGTTCGCATGCGGCTCGATTTCCGAGATCTGCAACACCGCGGGGCAGATCATTCACGGACAGCTTGGTTATACTTGCACGATCTTCGAACACGCCGATTTGCAATGGAACATGCGCTATGTGTCCATGCTCTCTCCGGAAAGAGACGCGGCAAGAAACCTCACGGGGCTGGATCCCGACGACTTTGCCATCCCCTCCGGTTTCGAATTTTTCGACCGCCTGCTGCATGGAGCCGAAGCGTACTTTCTCGAAGACAACCGCGACTTTCTCAAGCACGGGTTTCAGGCCGTTTATGACATGCGGCCGGAAATCAGACACTTCCTCGACCAGGGCATTGATCGCATCGTGACGCTGGTTTCGAGCGCCATACTTCCCATAAAAAACCACGCGGTCATCGTGTGCCCAATCATTTCCGGCCATAATATTTTCGGCAACGCCACGGTTTTTGGTGAGCATTTGAGCATCGAAGATGTTCCCATGATGAAGCATTTCGCCGCACTCGTGGGCACGGCCATCAATCTAAAAACCAAAGAACTTGCGCTCAACGACAGCGAGGCCATGGCCCGCGCGTTGATCAACGCGCCCATGGACGCCGCATACCTCATGGACATCAACGGATATCTGCTGGAATGCAACCGGAACGGCGCGCAGCGGTTCGGCCTGGAACCCGAACAGATGACCGGAAAATTTCTTCTGGACTTTTTCCCGCCCGAAGTGGCCGCTTTCAGGCGCAAAGCCGTAATGCGCGTGATTGAATCCGGCGCCCCGCTGCGCATGGAGGACGAGCGCAACGGCGTGTGGAACGACACCGTAATCTATCCCATCACCGATTCCGCTGGCGCAGTGACAAAAGTCGCCATTCTCGGACGCGATATTACGCTGCGCAAACAGACCGAAAGCCAGTTGCGCAGAAGCGAAGAGAATTTCAGAAGCCTGTCCGAGGAAATCACGGATGGCGTGGCCGTGCACATAGACGGCAAGTGCTACTGGTGCAACAGGGCGTTTACCGAAATGTTCGGCGTATCTCGCGAAAAACTCATGGGGCAGGACATTTTCCGGCTCATTGCACCCGGGCAGCGCGAAGAAATCCGTAAACGGTCCCGGGACCGTCTCGATGGCAAGAAGGTCCCTTCCCAGTATCAGACGGCCGGATTGCGCTCCGATGGAAGTTTGATAGATGTTGATGTCATTGCAAAAAAAATAACATTCGACGACAACTTGGCCACGCTGCTCGTTGTGCGTGACATCACCGAAACCAGGCGCGCCGACGAAGCGCTCAAGAAATGCGAGCGCCGCTATCGCAGCGTGATTGAAGATGTGGACGCCCTGATCTGCCGCTTTAAGCCGGACGGCGCGCTCACATTCGTGAACGAGGAGTATTGCGCTTACTTCAAGGCCACTCGCGAAGAACTTGTAGGGAAACAATTTTTCGAATTTATACCCAAGGAAGAGCGCGAGGAAGTGCGAGAAAGATACACATCGCTGACAAGAGACAATCCCACGGTAACATACGAGCACCGCGTCATCATGCCCAATGGCCGCGTACGCTGGCAGCGCTGGACGGACCGCGCGATTTTCGACGATCAGGGAACCCTTGCGGAATACCAGTCCATCGGCTTCGACACGACCGAGGAGCGCATGGCCGAGGAACGCATCACGGCGCTGTCCCGCATGCTCATTACCTCGCAGGAGCAGGAGCGCGCGCGCCTGTCGCGCGAGCTGCACGACGAGATGGGCCAGCAACTGTCCGCAATTCAACTCGTTCTGGAAAGCATGCTCTCGCGCCCGCAGCCGGACCGCGACTTCATTGACATGATCGCGCTTCGCATCGAGGACCTCACCATCGAGTTGCGCCGCATCTGCAAGGGTCTGCGGCCGGTGATTCTCGACACCTTCGGATTCCACATGTCACTGGAGAATCTCATTCATGAGTTCCGTGACAATTTTGATCTGGACATCAAATACATGCCGCTGTCCCGCGACAAATACCCCCTGCCGCCCGTGGCTGCAATCAGCACTTACCGCATCGCGCAGGAAGCGCTGACCAACGCGCTGCGCCACGCCGGGGGCGCCAGAATCACAGTGCGCCTGCGCGCGGACAGGGACCAGGCGCAACTGGAAATCGAGGATGAGGGGCCGGGGTTCGAAATTTCCGCCATCGGCGCATCCTGCCTCGGTCTGGTTGGCATGCGTGAGCGCGCGGCCTTGTGCGGCGCGGATCTGATTATTGACACCGCTCCGGGATGCGGCACACGCATCGCGCTCACCGTTCCTCTCGATGAATCCCTGCACAAGGAGAATTCTCTTGATACGCATCCTCATCGCCGATGACCATGATTTGTTCCGCGCGGGCCTGCGCATGCTCATTGCAACACAGGACGATATGAAAGTGGTGGGCGAAGCCGGCACCGGGCGCGAAACCATCGCTCTGTGCAAGCGCGTCATTCCCGATGTGCTGCTTCTGGATCTGGACATGCCCGACATTGACGGCATCGAAGTCACCCAGCAGATCACTGCCGCGCTTCCGGACATGCGCGTGCTCGTGCTCACCATGTATGACAGTGAAGACTACGCCATGCAGCTCACGCGCTGCGGCGCCGCGGGCTACATCGTCAAGGGCACTTCGCCCAAGGATCTTCCCGAGGCCATCCGCATTGTGGCCGGAGGAGAGGAATACATCTCCCCGCACCTGGCCGAAAAAATCCTCTTCGAAGAAAAACGCTTCCGAAAGGAAGACCCTCTCGACCTGCTTTCGGCCAGGGAAATCCAGGTGCTCGGCAAGCTGGCCCTTGGCCACTCCGTGCGCGACATCGCAGAGGAACTCGGATTGAGCGTGAAAACCGTGGAGACCTACAAGCGCCGCACCATGCACAAGCTCGATCTGCGCAACATCTCGGACATCACCCGTTTCGCGATCAAGCACGATCTCATAAAAAATTTCTGACCGCGCGCCCTATTTCAACTCACGCGGATCAATGCCGCAGTCATTGAGTTTTTTAATGACATACGAGCGGGCAAGATCGGCGCGCCTCGCGGCTTCGGACACATTGCCGCCGCATTCACGCAACAAGTTCTTGAAGTAGCGCGCGTCGAACTGTTCGACCACGCCCGCCTTGAGTTCGCGGTAAGGCCCTTCCAGCGGGAAACCCGGTTCCGCGCCGGCTCCTCCCCGGAACCGTTCGGGCAGATCCTCAAGCATGATGTATTCGCCGTCGCTCATGACCACGAGGCTCTCGATGCAGTGCTTGAGTTCGCGCACATTTCCCGGCCATTCGTAGGACAGGAGCCGCTTGCGCACTTCGCCGGACATCTCGAGCCGCTTGCCAAGCTGCGCATTGAAAAATTTCATGAAATAGTCAAGCAGCGGGCCGATGTCCCCCTGCCTCTCGCGCAGAGGCGGCAGAGGAATGTGTATCACACGCAACCGGTGGTAGAGATCTTCGCGGAACCGGCCCTGCGAGACTTCATCGGCAAGATCCCTGTTCGACGCGGCGATGATGCGCACATCCGCCGTGCGGAGCCGGGTTTCGCCCACACGGTAGAATTCGCCGCTGTCGAGTACGCGCAGCAGCCGGGTTTGTAACGCGGGCGTGGCGCTCGATATTTCGTCGAGAAACAGCGTTCCTCCATCCGCGGCCTCGAACACGCCTTCACGGTCCGTGACCGCGCCCGTAAACGCGCCTTTGACATGTCCGAATAATTCGCTCTCGATCAGCGGCTCGGGAATGGCCCCGGTGTTGATGGAAATGTAGGGTTTTTCTTTGCGCGGATTGTTTGTGTTGTGGTGAATGGCGGACGCCACCACATCCTTGCCAGTCCCGGTTTCTCCGGTGATCAGGACCGGGACATTCTTGGGCGCCACCCGGTCAATTATGGACATGATCTTTTCGATTTCCGGACTCTGGGTCACGATATTGGCGAAGCTGGCGCGCGCGCGCGGACGCAGATCGCGCACCTCTTTGTCCATGCTTTCGTAACGCACGGTTTTATATATGCGGAACATGAGATTATCGAGATTGAAGGGCTTGTGCACATAGTCGCTGGCGCCGGCTTCGAGGCTTTTCATGGCCAGATCCTGATCGCCGTACGCGGTGATGAAGATCACCGGTATGGGGATGGATTCCGCGCGCAGGCGTTCGAGCACATCCAGCCCGCTCATGCCGCCCATGCGATAGTCAAGCACCATGAGGTCGAATTTCTTTTTCCGCAGGGTTTCCAGGGCCTGCTCCCCTGAAAGCGCGTATTCCGCGCCGTAACCTTCGGAGAGCAGCTTTTCCCGAATGGCCCAGCACAGGTCTTTTTCGTCGTCAACTATCAGCACATTGATTTTCATGGCGTCTCCGCGTCATGGTTGAATTAAAGGCAGGCGCACGATCACATGCGCGCCGCCTTGAGTCGCATCGAGAAATTCGAGCGCCCCGTGGTGCTCTTCGATGATGCGCTGGCAAATGGCCAGGCCCATGCCCGTGCCCGCGGGCTTGGTGGTGAAAAACGGATCCAGGATTCGCTTGCGAATGTCCGCGGAAATGCCAGGCCCCGTGTCCTCAAACGCCAACTCTACCTCCCCGGATTCGGGCTGGGGGCGGGCATCCACGCGCAGTTCGCCTCCCTCGGGCATGGCTTCCAGCGCATTGAAAAACAGGTTGGTGAAAAGCTGGATCAGTTTTCCCTCGTCGGCTTCCACGGCCACGGGGTCGTGCCGGGCGTAACAGCGATCGAGCGCCACGCCGCCTTTTTTTAACTTTGGAAAAAACATGTCCGAAACATCATCAAGCAGGCGTGTGAGATCCAGAGGGCGCATTTCCGGCGGACGGTCATGCGCCAGGTTCGACAGCGAACGCACAGTGGTGGCAATGCGTTTTGCCTGTGTGTTCATGACCTCAAATGAATAATTCAGTTTCTCATCCGCGATGTTTTTGATCGTCTTGTTGGATTTCACGAGGTCCAAGTGCGCCTGCATAACGGACAGCGGGTTCTTGATTTCATGGGAAATGCCCAGGCTCAACTGCGCGATAGCCGCGTATTTTTCGGAACGGGCCAGGGCTTCCTCCATGCGCTTGCGGCCGGCAATGTCCTTGATCAGCGACAGCACGCCCCGGTATTCGCCCCGGAAGTAGAAGCTCGTGCTTGTGATGAGGATTGGGATTCTGGTTCTGTCGCCGGTCACGAGCAGGGATTCGTACATGCCCGGACGGCCGGGGATCTTCTTCTCTTCGTCAAGTGAAAAAAAATCCGACCAGGGGCGATCGAGCACCTGATCCCGGCTCTCGTACCCGGCCATGCGCACGAAGCCCATGTTGGCGAAACTCACCCGGCCCTTCTGGTCCTCGATCATGATGCCGTCGTCCGTGCTCTCGATGATCTGTTCGAACATGGAGAGGGCTTCTTCGAGTCCCTGCCCGCCGGGCTGCGCGCCGCCGCGCATTTGGGCCAGTTCCTCTTCCAGGGCGCGGCGGCGCTCCGCCATGGCCGCCAGTTCCTGTTCCACTTCCTGGATGCGCGCACGCCTGCCGCTTGTTTCTGCGTTGCCTTGTTCCATGAAAAATTGCTCCGCCGCCGCCTGCGAACCGGGTCATCTAAATTATATTGCATTCCCGGGACACGGAAAGCGCGCGCGTAAAAATGCCCGGACCGCGGATTGCGCCCGCACCGTTCATTTCGAGTCGGAATCTGGAATCTCTACCGCACTGGTATACAATGAATGCATGACGGACGAAAATTCCGCGCGCCAGTCTCTGACCAGAACCGCGGCCCTACTCGGCGCGAGCATTGTCCTGATCAGCCTTCTGCATTATCTCACCAGTCTCGAATACCACATGCTGCATTCCTTTTTCCAGAGGCTGTACTACATCCCGATCATTTTCGCGGCGCTCATGCTGGGACTTCGCGGCGGGGCTGCCACGGCTCTGGCCTGCACTGCGGCTTACGCGCCGCATGTAATATTCCAATGGGGAACCATGGGAATGCATTTCGCGGACCAATTGAGCGACATGCTCATGTTCAATGTGGTGGGCGCAATCACGGGTCTGCTCTCGGACAAGGAGCGCCGCATGAAAGACATGTACCGCGACGCTTACACGCGACTTCAGGAGTCCTTTGACAAAGCGCAGGAGGCGTCCAGAATGGCGGCCATGGGACAACTCGCCTCGGCGGTGGCGCACGAAATCCGTAACCCGCTCAACGGCATCAAGGGCGCGCAGGATATCCTGTTCGAGACAATCTCCTCTGACCGGAAAGAATACAGATTCGTGGATATCTTGAAAAAGGAAACCGGGCGGCTCGAAGACATTGTCACGGAATTCCTGGATTTCGCAAGGCCGCGCGCGCCACGCCGCATCATGGCGAATGTGCTGCATGCGTTGCGCGCGGTAGCGGACTTAAGTCAACAGCACGCGGCCGCGCGCGGCGTGTCCCTTTCCGTGGACGAATCCTGCGCGGATCTCTGCGCGCTCATGGACCCGGATCAGATCCGCCAGGCGCTGCTGAACCTGGTGCTGAACGCCATAGACGCATGCGAAAACGGTGGCGTTGTCAGTTTGGGCGCGCGGCGTGAGCCGGGAGGCGCGGCCATCGAGGTTCGCGACAACGGCGCGGGCATCGCCCCCGATGAACAACATCGCATCTTCGAGCCGTTTCATACGACAAAGAGCCGTGGGACCGGTCTGGGACTCGCCGTTTGCAAAAGTATCGCCCGGGCGCACGGCGGAACCATAAGCGTGCAGAGCGCGCCCGGCCAGGGCGCTGCATTCATCATATTCCTGCCGGATCCGGAGAGGTCCGAATGAAACAGCACATCATCCTATTCGCAGACGACGACGCCAGCCAGCGCGAGGTGGCCGCGTACCGGCTCGAACAGGCGGGCTACACGGCGATCACAGCAGCCGATGGCGCGCAGGCTCTGGACCTGTTCAGCCGTCACACGCCCAGCGCCGTGATCACGGATCTGCGCATGCCCGGAATGCACGGACTGGATCTGCTCGCACAAATCAAAAGCCTGTCCCCGGACACCGCGGTCATTGTTGTCACAGCCCACGGGTCCATTGATTCCGCGGTCGAGGCCATGAAACGCGGCGCTTTCGACTACCTCCAGAAACCTTTCTCTTCCGAGCAACTCATCCTGTGCGTGGAAAAGGCGCTGCGCGTTGCCGATATCGTGCAGGAAAACAGGTATCTGCGCCAGGTGGTCGCGGACAAATTCCGATTCGAGTCCATGATTGGAACCTCGCCCGGAATGGAAGCCGTGTTCCGCACCGCAGCGCAGGTGGCGCCGCGCGACGCCACAGTGCTGCTGCTGGGGCAGAGCGGCACAGGCAAAGAACTTCTGGCCAAGGCCATCCACTTCCAGAGCGCGCGGCGCGACAAGCCGTTCGTGGCCGTGAACATGGCGGCCGTGCCCGAGACCCTGGCCGCGTCGGAACTTTTCGGCCACGCCAAAGGAGCGTTCACTGGGGCGATAGCCGACAAGCCGGGCCGTTTCGAGCAGGCGCACCGCGGCACGCTGTTCCTTGATGAAATCGCGGATTTGCGTCCCGAGCTGCAGGGCCACCTGCTGCGCGTGCTGCAGGAAAAAACCGTGGAGCGCGTAGGAGAGAATAAAGCCCGCGCCGTGGATGTGCGCATCATTGCCGCCACAAACCAGGATCTGGAGGAAAAGGCGCGTGAGGGCGAGTTCCGCGAAGATCTTTTCTACCGGCTCAATGTGGTGCCCATCACCCTGCCGCCTCTGCGCGAGCGCACCGGCGACATCCCCTTGCTCCTCGATCATTTCAACAAAAAAATCAGCGCAGGGTCGGGCGCGCCTCCTCTGCGGTTCTCGGACCACGCCCTGCGCGCGCTTTCGGCTTATTCGTGGCCGGGCAATGTGCGCGAACTGGAGAATCTTGTGGAACGATTATCCGCAGTCACCGAGACCGGGATTGTGGACATTGCGGATCTGCCCGAGTCTCTGCGCCGCCCGGGCGGAGCATCCGCGCGCCTGTTCGTGGATCTGCCCGACGACGGCATTTCCCTTTACGACATCGAAAAAGCAGCCATCGAGCGCGCTCTGGAAAAAAACAGCGGCAATCAGTCCCGCACCGCCCGGTTTCTGAACATTCCCAGAAACACCCTGCTGTACCGCATGGATAAACTCGGCATCCCCAGAAAATGACGGATATCCGTCACCGCTTCTGACCAATATGCGGCAACGCAAAACCCTCACCCAATCTTCTAAAATTATTTCTTCCTCTTAACACGACACTTTTCGTTTCTGCATGCTCATGGCATGAACCTTGCATTTTCATGTCGCAGTTATGCCGGAATCGGAGGCGAAAACGCTATGAAGCCACTACTCGCCGCACTCTTTACGGCAGCATTAGCAGCCACAACCGCGGTCACCGCCCTGCTCTTCCGGCAGTTCGAATACATGCTGCGCGAACATGCCCACTCCATGAAACCGGGCATCGCGGAACCCACTCAAGAAAGGAAGATCGCAACATGAAAACACAAAAAACATTCACCGGACTGCTGTTGCTCCTGGCGATCGCGCTGGCCTGGGTTGTTCCCGTCCAAGCCGCCAAAACGCCAACCGTTCAGGATCACATCACCGCCATCGCAGATGCGTCTGTGAAAATTCATGGCGCCCTGGCTTCGGACAGCGTCAAGGATGTGCGCAAGAACGCCGCGGACATCGTGAAATCAGCGGACGCCGCCATCAAGCTGGCGGCCAAGGACAAGAAGAAAAATGCAAAGCTGATTGACGCGCTCAACGGCGTGATAACCGCGGCTGCGGATTACGGCAAGGGGTTGAAAAAGGATGAAGAAATCAAGATTGACGCGGCGCGCGAGAATTTCTATCCGCTGTCCAGTTCGATCATCGAACTCGTCAAAGGACACCTGCCCGAGAAAGCCGCGGCAAAGTACACCATGTTCCACTGCCCCATGGCAAAGGGATACTGGCTGCAAAGCGACGCCAAAAAACTGCGCAATCCCTATTACGGCAGCGAGATGCTCGAGTGCGGCAAGAAGACCGCAATCAAGGATTACGACCCCAAGAAATGCAAATGCCACGACAAGCACGAGCACGGAAAGCTGGATGAGAGCAAAAAGAGTGAGCACAAGCATTGAATTACGGTTGCGCGCTGATAGGCGCTCACGGCGCTAAACGAGAACAAGGAGCAAATGAAATGCGCAATAGTTGACATAATGCCCCCATTATGATATCTTTGCCGCAGTTCATTTTCCAAAATCTTTTGAGACGCTTGCGGATTGTGGAGGTCTGATCATGTTCGATAGACTTGAAACAATTCACCCCATGATAGTCCACTTCCCGATCGTTCTGATCATTGGATCCCTTGCCGCATACGCCGCATACGCCGCCACGCGAAGGGAATTCTTCGCCCTGGCTGGGGCGTGGACAGTGCCTCTGGGCGCCGTAGCGTCAGCCGCCGCGGTCATCGCTGGTAAAGTTGCCGAAGCCCATGCATCTCACAACGCCGAAGCCCATGTGATACTGGAGCGCCTGCACAAGCCATTGGGCTACACCGTCCTTGTGCTAACGGCAGTGCTGACAATCTGGGGCTTCGTCTCACGCTGGAAATTCCAAGGAGCCAATCTTGCTGCATTTCTGTGTGCTCTAATACTAACAACGATTCTCACAGCCGCAACCGGGCATTACGGAGCGACCATGGTGTATGAACACGGAATGGGCGTGAACCCCGCAGTCCTCAAGCCCTCTGCACACGAGCATGACCGTGACTCTCATAAAAGCCACGAATCCATGCGCAGGCGCATGAATGGGTCCAACGGACATGCGCACGAGCGGCGTCAAGGCGCGTCGCACAATCATAGCGAATCAGGGGATCTCGAATCCGCTCCTCACGAAAACCGAAATAGTAATTCATCATCGAATCATGAGGATCAAGATCAATCGCACAGCGGCCACGAGCACGAGCATTAAATCTTGCACGATATGGAGTTGATCCACATGACTTCAAAACTCGGTAATCTTACGCACCGGCTATTGCGAATGCCCGTGCTTCTTTTATGCAGCGTTCTGCTCGCGTCCCCGCCATCAATGGCCATGGACGCCGCGGCCGCAACAGGTCAAAGACTGACAGCCGCTGTCAGCGAATCCACGCCGGACATGGAACCAGCGCCCGGAGGCCTGGCCGCGCTCCTGCGAGAGGCGTTCGCACAAAACCCCGGCGCGGCCGCTGCGCGCGCTTCATGGCTGGCCGCTCTCCAGGAACATCCCCAGGCTACCGCCCTGCCCGACCCCATGCTCGAATTCATGCGCGAGGAGAACGGTTATGAACTCATGCTCTCGCAGATGTTCCCGGCGCGCGGCATGCTGCGCATCAAGGGAAGCATGGCGGACGCAAGGGCTGAAATGGCGCGTCTGAACTACGAAATGACAGTGCGCGATCTGGTCACGGACATGCGCACACGCTACGCGGAGCTTCAATACCTTGACCGCGCCATCGAACTGACCACGCAAAACCTGGTGCTCGTCGAGCGTCTCGTCTCCATTTCGCAAAGGGACTATGGCGCGGGCAAAGCACCTTTGAACGATCTCATGCGAGCACAGGCCCAGCACGCGCAGGTGGGGTATGATCTGCTGCTGCTCCAGGAAGTCCGGGACACCGAGACCGCACGCATGAACGCCCTGCTCAACCGCGCGCCCGAAACTCCGCTGACCATTCTCTCGCAACAACCCGTGGCCGCCCCTGCCCTTGATATCGAAGCACTGTATGAAATCGCGCAAGCTGCAAGACAGGAAATTCTCATGGCGGTAGTCGGCGAAACCATGGGTGAGCTGGACATGGGCATGGCCAAAAAGATGTCCCGGCCCGAGTTTGTGCTGGGTGTGACGCGCCAGTCCATGGAAAGCAGCGCGGCCATGAGTGGAGCGGATGCGGAAATGGGCGCGGCGCCAGCCTCAACGGGAAACGATGTTTCATGGAAATTCACCGTGGGCATGACCATACCCCTTTGGGCCGCGCGCAACAGGGCCGCAGTGCGGGGAGCGGAGCATAAACTCGAAGCCGCGCGACACGCCAGACAACAGAGCGTGAACCAGGCGCACGAACAGATCAAGAGCCTGCACTTCAAAATCCGCACAAGCGCCCGGCTCGTTGAACTCTATGAGCAGACCCTGGTTCCGCAGGCGCGCCAGGCTCTGGAACAGAGTGAAGTCATCTACAATGCTGGCACATCTTCAATATCGGAAATCATCGAGGTGCAGGCCGTGTGGCTGAATTTCGAGCTGGCGCTTGCACGCGCACGCGCCGATCTGACACAGAACATCGCCATGCTTGAAATGACAGTGGGCGCGCCCATTGACTCAATATCCGGAGGTGGCGCGCAATGACCCGCATTCCCGCCTTCGCAATCACACACGCAATGAAAATCCCCGCACGATTGATTCACCTGTCACTTATCGTCATTTATTTTACCATTGCGCCAATGGCGCGCGCCGCCTCGCCCGCGCACAATACAGATTATGCTCCGGCATTCTTCGAGCAGGCCGTTCGCAACGCCGAAACCTCGGAGCAAAGCATGTCCGCGCACCAGATCCCGGACATGTCCGGCGCTCAAGCGGCTTTCGAGGAATCCTTGAAAGAACTGCGGGAACACGCCGCACTAGCAGCGAGGAGAACACCCGCGGACATTCTGCACGATTTCCTGCCACAAGAAATCATTAAAGGAATGAACGCAGCGCGCGCGACTGACCCGGACTACGCCGCGAAACTCTTTTCCGGAGGCGTAACGCTCGAAATAATTCTTGGCGCGGCCGTGGCGTACAGCCCCTCGATCAAGGGCGCGGAGCAGGATTTCAATGCGGCCATGAACCGCTTCAGCCAGGCCGAATATCTGAACCAGCTTGTGTACCAGTACCTGGGTTTTACGCAATCGCTGGACATCATCGCAACGCCCCAGAAAAACAAACGCATGACGCAGATGAGCTGGCCCTTTCCCGGATCCGCATCGTTGCAAGCCGGCGCCGTGAACATTGATGTAGAAACCGCGCGCGTGAACTTCGAGGCCGCGGTGCGCGATGTCATGGCCGAAGTGAGCGAGGCGTACACCGAACTGCTATTCAACGAGGCCATGGCCGCAATCGTACGCGAGAACCTGGGTGTGGCGCGCAAGGCAGAGAAAACCGCCATCGCGCTCTACTCCACGGGCAAGGGAATGTATGGGGATATGGTCATGATCGCCAGTCGCATTGACAAGCTGGAGGCCATGGAGCAGAGCTTCACGCACAAACGGCGCGGCGCGGCGGCGCGCCTGCTTCAGACTGCGGGCCTGCCGCACGATACGCCACTCGGCAAACCAGCGCCCTTCGCCGATTCGCCTCCTCTGTCCAGGGACGCCGCGCGCAAAGCCGCCGTCACGCACGGCCAGGAAGTGCGCGCCATGGAGCTTATGGTCCGGCGCATGGATGTGATGGTGGACATGGCCGCTCGAATGGCGTTTCCCGATTATTCATTGGGGCTGTCCTATTTTCAAAACCTGGAAATGGAGCCAATGGCCGGGCAGAGCGCAATGCCAAATTTCGCGGTGCGCCCCATGGGACCTGGCGCCGCACCGTCATTTGCTTCGGAAAATTCCTACATTCGCGAACTGCGCAACGCGCGTGACGCCGCCGCTCAAAAACTCGACGACATGCGCAACCGCATGGCGGCCATGGCGGATCAAAATTACGCGGATTATCTCGCCGCCTCAAATACCGCAAGCACCATCCGCAATTCCACGATTCCCAAAGCTCGGAATGCATACGAAGCCGCGCTCGGATCGTACATGTCGGGCATGGGCGGTTTCACGGGGGTCCTTGACACACTGGAAATGCTGCTCGACGAAAAGATGGAGCTTCAGGACGCCGTGATGATGGCGCGCATGGCGCGAATCATGCTTGACAAAACCACAGGCGGCGGCGCGCACGCGATTAAAGGGAGCCAGAGCCAATGAAACAAAAACCACTCATCATCGCAATCCTTCTGCTCATTGCGGGCTTTTCGCTCGGCCAGTTCTTCCACCTTCCGGAGATGGTTGCGAAGTGGAAACCGGAGAGCAAGGCGGGAAGCGCCGCCAAAAACACGGCCGGCAAAATCCTGTACTGGACCTGCGGCATGCACCCGCAAATCCGCGAAGACAAACCCGGCAACTGCCCCATCTGCGCCATGAAACTCACGCCCGTGCGCGAGTCCGCAAGCGGTCATGAAGAGCATGAAAACGATGACGGCACGGTGACCATTGACGCCGCCACGGTTCAGAACATGGGCGTGCGCACCGCGGCCGTGACCCACGGCCCGCTCGAGCGATCCATTCGCGCCGTGGGAACTATTGAGGTCAACGAGCGCAGTCTCTCCTCTATCAACTCCAAGGTGGAGGGATGGATTGAAAAGGTTCATGTGCAGGAAACCGGAGCGTTCGTCAAAAAGGGGCAGCCTCTGTATGACATATACTCCCCGGACCTGGTTTCCGCACAACAGGATTACCTGCTCGCTTTGGACAGCGGATCCGCCAAAATCCGCGCCGCGGTCAAAACCCGTCTGAAGTTCTGGGACATTCCGGATTCGGAGATCGAGCGCCTTGCGCGCACTCGCGAAATTCAAAAAACACTCACCGTAAACGCGCCCGTGAGCGGTTACATAGTGGACCGCATGGCCCAGGAAGGCTCAAGCGTGATGATGGGCGCGGACCTGTTCAAAATCGCGGACCTGTCCGAGGTCTGGGTCATGGCCAGCTTCTATGAGAACGAAACGCCGTTCCTGTCCGTGGGGCAGGACGCGGACATGACGCTGTCGTATCTCCCGGGGAAAATATTCCGCGGCCGATTGGATTACATCTACCCCACCCTGGACCCCATGACCCGCGACATCAGAGCGCGGCTGGTGTTCGCGAACCCGGACCTGCTGCTCAAGCCCGGCATGTTCGCGAATGTAACGCTGAAGTCGCGCATCGCGGACCACGCCCTGCTGATTCCCGAAGAAGCCGTGATTCGCACAGGCGTGCGCGATGTGGTGTTTGTTCAGAAGGGCAAAGGGCGTTACGCTCCCCGTGATGTGAAATTGGGCCCGGCCGGCGACAAGGGCATGACGCAGGTACTTGAAGGCCTTTCCGGAGACGAGGCCGTGGTGGTCTCTTCGCAGTTCCTGCTGGATTCCGAGAGCCGCCTGCGCCGCGCCGCGTCCGATGGGACGGCCGCGCCCGGAGCGCATAATCACGGGGCCTCGGCCCCCGAGGCAAAGAGCAGGCCTTCCGCGAAAAATAAATCATCCAAAAAAAATTCCGCGGCATGGCCCGACCCGGCCAGGGGCAAGTATGTCTGCCCTATGGAGGAGGACAACTATTACTATGACGAGCCAGGCAAATGCCCCAAATGCGGCATGACTCTGGTGGAAACCCAGTCCCTGCAAAATGAATCGCACCAACACTGACACGAAACACGGTGACACGCCATGATTGAACGAATTATCGAATACTCACTCAAGAACAGGCTGCTGATCCTCATCCTGGCCGCGTTTCTTTTTCTCGGCGGCATGTTCGTGATGCGCGACATGGCCGTTGACGCGATCCCGGACTTGAGCGATGTGCAGGTCATCGTGTTTACGGAATATCCGGGACAGGGTCCGCAGATCGTGGAAGACCAGGTCACCTATCCGCTGACCACAGCTATGATGGCGGTGCCTCACGCGCGCAATGTGCGCGGATTTTCGTTCTTCGGTTATTCGTTTGTATACATCATTTTCGAGGATGGCACGGACCTGTACTGGGCGCGCAGCCGTGTTCTGGAGCAGTTGAGCGCGGCGGCCGGACGCCTGCCCGATGGCGTCACCCCAACCATCGGGCCGGATGCTACGGGCGTGGGATGGATTTACGAATATTCCATTGAAGACACTTCGGGTAAGCACGACCTCTCGCAGTTGCGATCCATTCAGGACTGGTATCTGAAATATGAGCTGACAGCCGTGCCGGGCGTGTCCGAGGTCGCGAGCCTGGGCGGGTTCGTGAAACAATACATTATCGAGGTTGACCCCAACAAGCTCGCGGCTTACGGCATGTCCATACAGATGGTGGAAATGGCCATCATGCGCAGCAACAACGATGTGGGCGGCAGCGTGCTGGAAATGGGCGAAACCGAATTCATGGTGCGCGGCCTCGGATATATCCAGTCCATTGAAGACATTAAAAAAATTGCTTTGGATGCGGACATGAACGGCACCCCGGTTCTGGTGCAGGATGTGGCTCGTGTGAGCATCGGGCCTGAAATGCGCCGCGGCGTTGCTGAACTCGACGGACAGGGTGAAGTCGTGGGCGGCATCGTGCTCATCCGCCAGGGCGAGAACGCCCTGAAAGTCATCAAAGCCGTTAAAGAAAAAATCGAGGATCTGAAATCCGGCCTGCCCGAAGGCGTCGTGATCAAGCCCATGTACGATCGCTCGACCCTGATCGAGCGCTCCGTGGACACCCTGCGCCACGAACTCATCCTGCAAATCATCGTGGTCGCCATCGTGTGCATCGTGTTTCTGTTCCATGTGCGCAGCGCGTTCGTGGCCGTATTCACCCTGCCCGCGGGCGTGCTCGCGTCTCTCATCATCATGCACTTCATGGGAATAACCGCCAACATCATGAGCCTGGGCGGCATCGCCATCGCCATCGGCGTGATGGTGGACGCGTCCGTGGTCCTGGTGGAAAACGCCCATAAAAAAATGGAGCATTACGGCGATTCTAAACCACACCTTGAAATTATCTCCGAAGCCGCCAGAGAAGTAGGGCCAGCCCTGTTTTATTCTCTGTTGATCATCACAGTGTCGTTCCTGCCCGTGTTCGCACTCCAAGAACAGAGCGGCCGCCTGTTCAAACCCCTGGCCTACACAAAAACATTCTCCATGGCTGCATCCTCTATCCTCGCCATCACGATCATTCCCGTGCTCATGTACTATTTCGTTCGCGGCAGGATACCGCGGGAGGAAAACCATCCCGTGAGCCGTTTCTGCATTCGCATCTACAGGCCTGTGCTCGAATTCGTTCTGCGCCGCCGCACGGGAGCCATCGCCATTGCCGTGCTCGCTCTGGTTCTCACTGCGATTCCCATGTCCCGCGTCGGGTCCGAGTTCATGCCTCCGCTGGACGAGGGGGACATCCTGTACATGCCCACCACGGACCCCGGCATTTCCGTGGCCAAAGCGCGCGAACTGCTCCAGCAGACGGACAGGATTATCAAGTCGTTCCCGGAAGTCAAAACCGTGTTCGGCAAAATCGGCCGCGCCGAAACCGCCACCGACCCCGCGCCCATGATGATGATTGAAACAACAATTCAACTCAAGGACAAAAAGCACTGGCGCAAGGGCATGACCACGGACAAACTCATCGAGGAGCTGGACGCAGCAGTCCAGATTCCCGGCCTGACCAATGCATGGACCATGCCCATCCGCACACGCATTGACATGCTCTCGACCGGCATTAAGACGCCCGTGGGCGTAAAGGTCATGGGACCGGATCTGAATGTGCTGTCTGACATCGCGGATCAGGTGGCCGCTGCGGTGCGGCCCTTGAAAGGCACGGCCAGCGCATACGCCGAGAAAACCATGGGCGACAATTATGTGGACATGAAGATTAACCGCGACGCCATCGCGCGGTATGGGATGACCGTGGGCGATGTGCAGGATGTGATCGCAAGCTCACTCGCGGGCATGAGCGTGACGCAGACCGTGGAGGGACTGGAGCGCTATCCCGTGGCGCTTCGCTATCAGCGCGAACTGCGCGACACCTTGCCCGCGCTGGAGCGGGTGCTGGTCCTGGCGCCGTCCGGCGCGCGCGTGCCTCTGGGCGAACTCGTGGACATCACCGTCACAAAAGGCCCGGCGGGCATCAAGAGCGAAAACGCTCGCCGCACGGCCTGGGTGTATGTGGACGTCAAGGGCGCAGACATCGGCACTTTCGTGAAACGAGCCAAGCAGACCGTGGCGTCACAGGTGAAGCTGCCGCCCGGCTACAGCATCGTGTGGAGCGGCCAGTACGAATACATGCAGCGGGCAGCCGCCATTCTGAAAATCGCCATCCCCCTCACTCTGCTCATCATCGTGCTGCTGCTGTATTTTCACTTCGGAAATTTCACGGAAACCGCCATCGTGCTTCTCGCCGTTCCGTTCTCGCTGGTCGGGGGCTACTGGCTGCTCTACATACTGGGCTACAACACCAGCGTGGCGGTGTGGGTGGGGTTCATCGCCCTGGCGGGCCTGGACGCGGAAACCGGCGTGGTCATGCTCGTGTATCTCAAACATGCCTGGCAAAACCGCATGGATTCCGGAAACATGAACACGCCCGAAGACCTTCGAGAATCCATCATGGAAGGCGCGGTGCTGCGCGTGAGGCCCAAACTCATGACCGTATCCACCACGCTCATGGGCCTGCTGCCCATCATGTTCTCGCACGGCACGGGCGCGGAAGTCATGAAGCGCATCGCCGCGCCCATGATCGGCGGGTTGATCACAGCCGTGCTCATCGAGCTGCTCCTGTACCCGGTCATCTTCGACATTCTCAAGGAACGCGAACTGCGCCGCCGCGCCGTGCTTTGAATCCTCCATCAGAATCGCTATATAATAAACAGGCTCCCGCGGGAACCCCGCAGGAGCGCGCGCTGTTCTCCTGTTTTGTGTTTTAGTTTAGGCCACGATCAGGAAATAACCGCTCGCTGGAGGATCCGGCATATAATGTTCGAACATCTATTCAATCCGCGCGGGGTAGCCGTGATCGGCGCATCCAGCACGCCCGGCAAGGTCGGCTTCGATGTGATGCGCAACCTCATCAACGGCAAATTCCCCGGCCGCCTCTATCCCGTCAACAAGAACTACAACCAGCTTTTCGGATACAAGTGCTACACCGATGTCAAAGACATTGACGGTCCCCTGGATCTGGCCGTGTTCATGATCCCCCCCAAATTCATCCCCGGGGTCATGGAAGATCTTGGCAAGCGCGGTTGCGACACGGCCATCGTGATTTCAGCCGGATTCAAGGAAGTCGGCGCCGAGGGCGCGGCCATGGAGCGCGCCATGCTCGAAGTGGCCGCGCGTTACGGAATGCGCATCCTGGGACCGAACTGCCTGGGCGCCATCAACACCTCCGCGCGCCTCAACGCATCGTTCTCCGCGGGCATGCCCCCGGAGGGCAACATCGGCTTCATTTCCCAGAGCGGCGCGCTCGGCACCGCCATCCTCGATTGGTCCTACGCAAGCAATGTCGGCTTCTCCAGATTCGTGTCCCTGGGCAACAAGTGCGACATTGACGAGGTGGACATGCTCGAAGCCATGGGCAAGGACAAGTCCACGGATGTTATCGTAGGTTACATCGAAGGCACGAACCGCGGCCGCGAATTCATGGACACAGTTCTGAAAATCACAAAAAAGAAGCCCGTAATTCTCATAAAAAGCGGCACAAGCGAGGCCGGCGCGCGGGCCGCGTCCAGCCACACCGGCAGCATCGCCGGTTCCGAGGCCGCGTTCGAGGCTGCGTTCAAACAGTCCGGCATTATCCGCGCTTATTCCGTGCAGGATCTATTCGACTACGCCGCGGCGTTCTCCTCGCAGCCGCTTCCGCAGGGAAACAAGATCGCCATTCTGACTAACGCGGGCGGCCCCGGCATCATGGCCGCGGACGCCGTGGGCGATTCCCGCGTGGAAATCGCACGCCTGTCCAAAGAGACCATCGAGAAGCTCAAAGAAAAGCTGCCCCCGGCCGCGGGCTTCAACAACCCCGTGGATGTCATCGGCGACGCGGACGCAAAGCGCTACGCCGACGGGCTGGAAATTCTGCTCCAGGATCCCGGCGTGCACGGCGTGGCCGTGATCCTCACGCCCCAGGGTATGACGCAGGTCGAGGAAACCGCCAAAGCCATGGCCTATGCATCGCTGGTCAGCAACAAGCCCATCATGGGCGCTTTCATGGGCGAGGAAAGCGTGAGCAGCGGCGTGCATCAGCTCCAGAAAAGCCGGATCCCGGTCTACGGGTTCCCGGAACGCGCCGTGCGCGTGTTCGCAAGGTTGTCGGAATACGCGGACTGGAAGCGCAAACCCTCGGAAAAACCCGCAACCGCCCGCTACAACAAGGACCGCGTCGGCGAATTCGTGTCCGCGGTGGAATCGAGCGGCAAGACCGAGATCGGCGGCGAGCAGGCGCTGCAGCTCATCAGCCGGCTCGGCATCCGCATCCCCAAATACGAGACCGGAGAAGATACGGCCGAAGCCGCGAAAATCGCAAAAAAATTCGGGTATCCCGTGGTTCTGAAAGTGGCTTCGCCCGACATCTCGCACAAAAGCGATGTGGGCGGCGTCAAAGTGGGCATCGCGGACGAGACAGAGCTTGAACGCGCCTACCGCGAAATCATGATCAACTGCCAGCGCGCCGCGCCCTCGGCCATCATCCACGGCGTGGAAGTGCACGAAATGATTTATGGCGGCAAGGAACTCATCATCGGCATGAACCGCGACCCGCAGTTCGGACCTCTCGTGATGTTCGGCCTGGGCGGCATCTATGTGGAGATTCTCAAGGATGTGGCCATGCGCATCGCGCCCTTCACCGAATCCGAACTCGAAGACATGATCCACGAAATCCGAAGCGTGAAAATGCTTACCGGAGCGCGCGGCGAGAAGCCCAAGGACCTGCCCGCGGTCAAACAGGTTCTGCGCCTCATCGCCAGACTTTCACTGGATTTTAACAGCATACTGGAAATGGACATCAACCCGCTCATGGTCATGGATCGGGGACAGGGCGTGGTCGCGGTGGACGCGCGATTCACGTTCCAGCGGCGCTGACGCGCATCGCATCAACGGGAGGAATTCACAATGAAAACTCTGTTCATCGGGTCGGCTTCCGGATTTGCAGGCAAAAGCCTGGCGGCCATCTGCCTGGGCAAAATCTTGCAGGAAAAAGGACTCAAAGTGGGGTTCTTCAAACCGTTCGGCACCGCGCCCTGCATGGAGTGCGACGCCGTGGCCGACGAGGACGCCGTGAATATCAAACGCATTCTGGACCTCGAAGATCCCGTGGCCGACATCAGCCCCCTTGTTCTGACTCATGACCTGATGATGAAAGTGTACAAGGGCGAACTCTCGGGCCAGAAGCAGGCAATCACATCGGCTTACGAGCGAATCTGCAAGGGCAAAGACATCGTGCTCATCGGCGGCGGCCGCACCATCAGCGAAGGCCGCGCCCTCGGAGTCCCTTCAACGGAGCTTATTAAAGAATACGACTGGCCGTGCCTGGTGGTGGACCGATTCTACAACAAAGTCAGCATAGACATCCTCCTGGCTTACAAGAACATCCTCAAGGACCGCATGAAGGGGCTGATTCTGAACCGCCTCGAAGATCACAACCGCAATTATGTGGAAAAACTCATCGTTCCGTTCCTGGCCAAACAGGACATTCCGGTGGTGGGGCTGATACCGAACGACACGACCCTATCCGCAGTGAGCGTGAACGCGCTGTGCACCGCACTTGGCGGCGAACTCTTGAGCGCGCAGCACGCGGGCGACATGCTGGTGCACAATTTCGTGGTGGGCGCCATGAATGTGGAGCAGGCGCACAGGCGGTTCCGCAAGCGGCAGAACAAGGCCGTGATCACGGGCGGGGACCGCGTGGACCTTCAAGTGGCCGCGCTCGAAACATCCACGAGCCTGCTGATCCTCACCGGCGGCATCTCGCCCCACCCCATGATCACTGCCAAAGCCGAGGAACTGGGCGTGCCCGTAATCGTGGTCAGCGAGGACACCATGTCCGTGGTGGGCAAAATCGAGGAACTTGTGGGACGGCCGCGCATGCGCGAACAGGAGAAAGTGGACTGCGCCCTGCAACTGTTCCGGGACAATGTGGACCTGTCAAAACTGGGGTTTTAATCAAGCCCCGGACGCGATTGCGCATGTAGCGGGAGAACCGGCTGCGCGGCCACGATCCGCTTCCTTACTTCATCATTTGATGTATCCCATGTCTTTGAGTTTCCTGGTCTTCTGGCTGTCGGTCAGCGACTGTGTGCGGCGTCGTTCCCAATGGTGGTGGGCCAGCGTCAGGCGTTTGCGATACTCTTCCAATCGTGAGGCCATGCCAGAGAACACGGGATTCGCGGAATCGTAAATATCGCGCCGCTCCTCGGGATCGGACGGAACATGAAATGCCACGAGCCGGGGCGAGGGATCGCCGATATCCGTTTTCACAAATTTCACAATATGTTCCGAATTTCGCACCGAGGCCCACATGGCATCGGCGCCTCCGTCCGGCGGATGGACTTTCGTGAGGGTTTTGAATTCCTTGAGGCGTTCGTAATTCTCGCGATCGGGCACCACTTCATGCGAAAAGGCTTCGAGATCCGGAGGGGCGGCGCTTCCGCGCAATGTCGCGGACAGGTCCACGCCCTGGGGCGCGGCCTCATCGGGCATGGCCTGGGCGCATAAACCCGCCAGCGTGGGAAACGCGTCCACGGACCGCGTGATAAATTTATGCAGCCCCGGTTTCACGCCCGCGCACGGTCCATATATGAAAAACGGGGTATGCAGCACCTCGGGCGCCTGCTGATTTCCATGCGTGAATTTGAAGAACGCATTGTCCCGGTGCATGATTTCCCCATGGTCCGCGGTGAACGCAATCACGCTCTCTTCCATGAGGCCGCGCTCGCGTATCCGTTCCACGGTTTTTCCGAACAGGGCGTCGAGCCGCGCCACATTGAGCTTGAACAGATAGGTGATTGCGGACAGATACTTTTCAAGTTTGGCGGGCGGGAAATTCAATGCGCGCACATGGCTGGGGAAGTCCCATTGCAATTGCAGGGCGTCTTGGCTGCTGTTCTGGTATATGTCATGAAATTGTTCGACCTCTTCGAGCGACAGCCCCGCGGCCTTGCGTTCTGCGGGGAGATCTTTCACGCGGTATGCAGGCGTCAGCCCGTAGTCTTGAATGCGATTCCGGAGCGTGGGCTGAAACGGATACACGGAATGCGTGATGGTGAATGCCGTCATGACAAATGCGCGGTAGTTCCGGTCCGAGGCCAGCTTATCCAGAAGCATTTCAAACAGCCAGTGGCCGGGAGTCAGCAGATAGTCCGCGACATGCCGCGAGCCGGCGCCGTAGTTCATGCCGAATTTGGCCATAGCGTGCGCATCGAAATAGAATGTGTCGTACCCGTTGTTCGCAAACACCTGTGAAATTTGAGGCAGAGGAGATTGCAGGATTTCCGGCTGTGAAAAAACGCCGTGCAGATCCGCGTGCGCGCCCGTGAACAGGGAGGCATATGAAATGCCCGAGGCGCCGATTTCCACGCTGTTGTTCATGAACACCGCGCTTTTTTCCGCCAGGCGCGCCAGATTCGGTGTGAACCCGATGTCCTCGTTGAAGGGATTGATGGCCCACGCGGGAACCGTGCACGGCACATAATAGAGCACCAGCCGCGGATGGTCGGGATTACGGGAAGAACTGCGCAGAGGCGGCGTGCTGCGGTTTCTTCGCCAGGTGTACAAACCCGCTCCGGCTGCGGCCACGCCCGCAGCTCCCGCCCCCGCCAGCATGAGAAATCGTCTTCTGTTCATTTTTCTGGTTTATCCTTCTATTTGCTTTTCCGCGTTTCGATTCGCTTCCATCGGGATATCCGTGTCTTCGGTCTTTCTATTCTCGCATACATTATAATTAAAGCCCACCCCATGATTTCAAACCGGGAAGCAGGATCCATCGAAAAAGCCTGTTCACATATGCCTGTTTCAGCATGTTTGACAAAAGGGGAAAGTGTCAGTTCTGAACAATGCCGCGGGAGGCGCCCAGGGCGGCGCCCAGGCACGGCAGGGTTGTGGCGCCCTGTGAACACACCAGGAGTTCCGCATGGCGCGGCAATGCGTCAGGAGCCAGATCGATTTTCATGACACGCGCATGATCCGCCAGCGCCGCACACAAGGCCGGCCCTAAAATCTTTGATGTCACGGCGTTGTACCCCGACCCGGTACCATAGATGCGCGTGGCCGGGGGCAAACCATTCTCCAGTCTTTCTTTCTGCATGAGGGCAAGTACGCGGCCGATAAATTCGGCCTGAATGAAAAAGCACAGCGCAGCCGCGGGATCGCCGTCCCCGAGTCTGCGATCAAGCTCCTGCGGCATTAGTTCCAGGCCCGTGAATTTCTCATAAAGAAACGCCGGGAAATCCGCAGCCCCCGTGAGGTCCGCGAACACCTGGTCCGAGCGGATGCGGCTTGCGGCGCGCGGGGCCAGAGCGCGCGCCATGAACATCTCGAGCTTGCCCGGCGACATTTTTTTTCTGTCCCTGGCGTGCTGGCGGATTGCGACGGGCAGCGTGTCCAGGATTTCCCGAATCTTCGCGCCGGGCTTTTCCGCGCAGGAATCTTCGTACCGCTCAATTCCCAGCAGCAGCAGGGTGTGCAAATCCGCGGATGAAAAGGTGGCGGCGAATCCGGGATCGTCGTTCATGGCCAGATCGGGAATCCACACGGGCTTGTTGCGCGCGGTGCGGCTGCGCAGACTCACGCGTTTCCCGTCGCGGGATGAAACCCCGCCGAAACCCGTGCCAAGGCTGAAAACGATGCTGTCACCGTTGCCCGGGGGCAGCGCGTAAATGGGCGTCCAGGAATCTTTGTACAAAAACACCTGCGTCTTGAGTTCCTTTTCAAGGCGTTCCTTGAGAGGATAGTTTTTCATGCCCGTGTTGAGCGCTTCAATCACGCGGCCGTCTTCCACGAACCCGGCCGAGGCCACGCCCACCGCATGAATGCATTCCGCGCCCGCATCCTTGAGCAGCTCAAGAACCGCGCCCACCATGGCCCTCTCAATGAGCTTGGACCGTCCTTCCGCGGTCAGGCCCCGTTGCGCTTCATGGTCAAGCATGGCGTGGTATTTTATGTTTTCGAGTGCCGACACAAAGGACACGGACTCGCCCCCGGCATCCGCGACGAACACGGCCGCCGCCAGCTTGGTGCCGCCCAAATCCAGCCCAACGACAATGCGTTCCCCTGTGTCCTGCATTCCTGTCATGGCCTCACGACAACAAATTTTCGTTGTTCCGGCATGTACTTTAAATCATTTTACCCAAATATCGTTAACGATAAACGGGAATCGTTAATTTTATTGAAAGAAGGTCAAAAAGCCGGAACAGGCGATTCCGGAACCGGATCCCTGTTAAAACCTGTTGATGAGTCCCAGTGCGGTTACCTGCTCCTTGTATTCGTAAATAGAATCGTTGGACCGGCTGTTCACCCATGTGCGTGATACAAACGCGGACTGCGACTCGTTTAACGCGCGCCGGATTTGCAGCATTATATAAGTCAATTTGTTCTCCGTTGGCGTCGAGGGTTCGGTCTGTCCATAATTACCTGCATAGCGGTTGGGATACCGGGTTTTGTCGGAGAGATAATATACGGTCGCCGATGTGTCTTCATCGAAATCCCGCAGCGCAAACACGGACAACGCGGTTTGGCTGTAAACATCATATCCCGGAACAAGTTTTTCGCCGTACTCGAATGTAGCGTCGTTGTACCAGAAATAGTAACCATTGCTGTCGGATGCGTTGTGGGTTTTTTCGTAGGATATCTGAATAAAAGCGAGCGGATAGAGACTCACGAGCCGCGACACGGACGCGGTGAATGTGTTGGTCCGGTCCGAGCGGTGCGCGCTTGTGTCGCTGTAGGAAATGTCCACGATGGCTTCGCCGGGATAGTGCGTGCGTCCGGAACGGTAACTCACGCTTGCGTTCACAAAATTCCCGAAATCGCGGGACAGGGTCGCAGACCAGCCATGCTGGCGGGAATCCTGGTCCTGATCCGAATAAAATTCCATCGCGGAAAAAGCGTCCAGCCGCAGAGTGTTACCGCGCCCCAACGGGTGCATGTAATACAATCCCAGTTCGCGGGTGCTTCCGTTCAGCGCAGTCAGTGACTGATTTGAGGCATCGGTCTTTTCCATTCGCGCCAGCGCCCCGCCCTGCCCCCTGCCCAGCGGCTGCGCCCATTCCGCGCGAAACCCGGATTCCGTGACATCCTCGGTTGCATATTTGCCGTCGTCCGTGCGCGCAATGTCGAGATCAAGCATAAGAGACCTGTCACGGCCCATGGGAAAATCCGCGCTTGCGTCCAAACGCGTTTTGAACATGGAATTGCTTTCCGCGTCGTCCCGCGTGCTGTAAAAATTTGTCGTGGACTCCGAAGACAGTTTGAGTTCCACGACGATTTCCGGCCTGCTCTTTTCAAGCTCCGGCGCGAGTTCCTGCGCCATGCATGGCGCCGCCCGCAAAAAGGCGAACAGCAAAAGAGAGGTGCTGATGAAGCGGATGCGATTCATTGCGCCTTGCGCCGGAATGCGCCTGGGAACCGGCCGAACGGCTACTGGTCCCCGGCGGATGGCTGCGCTTTCATTGCGTCGGATTTGGTCTTTTCAATTTCCGCCAGCCGTTCCTTGATGATCTGTTCGAGTCTCTGGCGAATCTGCTCGGGCGTAAGATCCGACTCCTTGAGCCTTTCCATGAGCTTTTCCAGATCCACATTCAGAGACATGGCCTTGAGCGCGAGCATGCGCAGTTTCATATCGGCCCGGACTTCGTTGAGCCGCCGGAGCGCCTCACCCAGTTTCTGCGGATCCACGCCGCGCCTGATGGCTTCGATAATCAGGGTTGCCTCCCGGTCATTAATCACGCCGTTTCGCAGAGCACGGATCAGCGGCTCGAGCTTTTCGCGGGTCACGCCTTTTTCCAGAGCGTCCTTGATGATTTGCAATTCGCGGCGCGCGGGATCGTCGGGATTCATGCGGCTCATGGCCTGTTCGAGTTTGGCCCGATCCATGTCGCGCAGGATGTCGGCGCGCAATGTATCGAGTTCCACAGCGGACATGTTCTGCGCTCCGTCCTGCCCGGCGCGCGCATCCCGCAGGGCTTCCAGCTTCTGGCGCAGGTCCGCGCCCCTGCCGTCACGCACCAGCTCCACGACTTTCAGCAGCCTGTCGCGGGGAATGTCCGTGCGGGACGCCAGGTCCAGGGCTATGCCCGCGGCGTCGCGGTCCACGCCGCGGTGCACGGATACGAGCACATCCTGCGCGTCGTCCGCGCTCAAACGGCCCTCGCGGACATTCTCCATGAGTTTCTGTTTCTTGTCTTCGGGCAGCTTGTGGATGCGGGCCGCAACGGCGGTGCGGCTCACGGCGTCCTGTGTGTCGGCGTCATCTTCACTTTCGTCCTGGTTCAACCGCCTCGCAAGCCTCTCGCGTTTTCTTTCAAGCAACTCTTTTTTAAGCCGCAGAGGGCGGATGGGGGCACGGCCGCGTTTCACATCCGTGGAGTGCTCCGGGTCCACGAGCACGCGGTCCCTGATGTTCTCCAGAATACTGCCCACTTCCACCTGTCCGTCGAACACGGTCACGGAAGTAGTTTGCTCATCGTCAAGTTCCACGGAAAAATCCGTGCCGCGCACGCCGGCGATGGCCGTGGGCGTTTCCACGGTGAACCCGGAACCGGCCGTGAGCTTTTTGCTCACCACGGCGCGCATGGACCCGGATTCAAGGGACACTTTGGAATTCCTGGTCGAGGCGGCATAGTCCGCGGCCAGGGCGCTGATTTTCAACACGGACAATTCGCCCACCACCATCAGAGTTCCGTCCTCGAACACCAGGCGCGCCTTGGAACCTGCTCCGGTTTTGATGCTGTCGCCGGGCGAAAG
>JAGUYV010000101.1 GCA_020061125.1 bacterium
CATCCTGATCATCATCATGTGCCTGGCGTACTGGAACTGGGGTCCCCCGCTGCCGTCCGTGCTGCGCCGCGCCACCGCACAGGCTCAACTCCTTCACGGCGCACCGGCCCAGGGTGAACCGCCGCATGGCGCGCAAGCCGCGCCTTGAGCCGCACCCCCGAACACGCATAGCGGACCGCCGCGACATTATTTTGATAAACATATACCAATTTTCAGCAATTCCCATATACATTTAATGATCCGGTTGCGCGCGCGGGCGCGCACGGCGGCAGGCGCCTGCTGGCGCTGGAAAGCGGGAACTGAATGACCTGGCTGTGGATCGGCTTCATCATCATGGTTCTGGGCCTGCTGGCCCTGGATCTGGGCGTGTTCAACCGCAAGGCGCACGCTATCTCCGCACGCGAGGCCTTGCTCTGGACCGCGTTCTGGATCTGCCTGGCCCTTGTGTTCAACGCCGCCCTGTACTTCATGTATGCGCATCACTGGTTCGGGCTGGGCCTGATCTCCGGCCACCAGCAATCCGCACGCGAGGCCGCGCTCGAATTCTTCACCGGATACATCATCGAGAAATCCCTTAGCCTGGACAACATATTCGTCATAGCGCTGATCTTCAGCTATTTCCGCGTGCCGCTCCAGTACCAGCACCGCACCCTGTTCTGGGGCATCCTGGGCGCGCTGATCCTGCGGGGCGCCATGATCGGAGCGGGCGCGGCGCTCATTCACCGGTTCACCTGGACCATTTATGTATTCGGCGTGCTGCTTCTGCTCACCGCATTCAAGATGCTGATCAGCAAGCACGAGGATGTGGAGCCGGACCGGAACCCGCTGGTGCGCCTGGCGCGGCGCGTATATCCCGTGACCCCGGATTTCGTAGCCGAGCATTTTTTCACGCGCATGAACGGCCGCCGCGCGATTACGCCCCTTTTCCTGGCCCTGCTGGTCATCGAAAGCTCGGATGTGATGTTCGCCGTGGATTCCATCCCGGCCATTTTCGCGGTCACCCGCGATCCCTTCATCGTGTTCACCTCGAATGTGTTCGCCATCCTCGGCCTGCGCTCACTGTACTTCGCCCTGGCCGCGATCATGGACAAGTTCTACTATCTCAAAACCAGCCTGGTGATTCTGCTCGCATTCGTGGGCGTGAAGATGCTGGTGTCACACCACTGGCCCATCCCCACGCCGGTGTCCTTGAGCGTGATAGCGCTTATTCTGGGCGGCGGCGTGGCGGCCTCGGCCGTGCGCGCAAAACGGATTTCCGCGGGTAAATGAATGTGTATATAATATTGTTTCCGGCGCGCCCTCGGGCGGTTCCGGACACGGCCTCTAATTCTCACAAGGAGACCTGATTGCATGAACGAAGACACACGGGAAATCACGGACATCATCCTGGCTGCGGCGGACAAGGCGCGCGCCGACACCGCGGGGATCGAGGACCCGGCTCCTGTCGCCAAAGTGGACTGGCCCCTGTCCTGCACCGTGGGGCCGGGCCTCGAGGGCGCCATCGCCTGCGAATCCAAAATCGGATATGTGAACGGCGCCAAGGGCTGGCTCATTTACCGCGGCTACGACATCTTCGACCTGGCCGCGCACTCGTGCTTCGAGGAAGTGGCGTTCCTGTTGCTGAATGGCGCCGTGCCATCGCGCTCCGAACTCGCCGCGTTCCGCCGGGAACTCAACAGCTTCCTGCACATCCCGCGCACCAAGCGCCAGCTCATCGCCTATCCCGTGGAAGAAATGAGCCCCATGGCCGCCATCCGCTTCGGCCTGGACCTCATGCGCCAGAGCCAGACCTACCGCGACGCGCCCGACGCCCTGCCATCGGGTCCGCCCATCGCATCGGACGAAGATTCCATCCCCATGGAAACCGTTCCCCGCGGCGAGCAAAAGGCTATCTACGAGTTCAAGGGCCGCGCCGTGAAAAAGAAATCACGGAAAGCGGCGGACGCGTCCCGCGACCTCCTGGGCGCCGAAGACCTCGAGTCCTGCTGCCGCCTCATCTCCGGCATCTGCACCCTTACCGCCACCGTGGCGCGCGTGCGCCAGAACCGCATGCCCCTGGAGCCGGACCCGGATTTGGGCCACGCCGCCAACCTGCTGTACATGATCACCGGCCGCAGGCCCACGCCCGAGGAAGCGCGCATCATGGATGTGGCCCTGATCCTTCACGCGGACCACGGCATGAACGCCAGCACCTTCGCGGCGCTCGTGGTCGCGTCCACTTTAAGCGACATTTACTTCTCCATCGGCGCGGGCGTGGCCGCGTTGAGCGGCCCCCTGCACGGCGGCGCCAACGAGCAGGCCGTGTACATGCTCGAGGAAATCGGCGGCCCGTCCAAAGTCAAACCGTGGTATAAAGAGGCGCGCGCCGAAAACCGCAAGATCATGGGCATCGGCCACCGCGTGTATAAAGCATACGACCCGCGCGCGCGCGTGCTCGGCCCCCTGGCCGAATACCTGGCCTCGAAAAACAAAAACATCGCGACCCTGTACGCCACGGCCAAGGCCCTCGAAACACAAGCCGCCGCGGACCTGGGCAAAGACAAAAAGCTCTTTCCCAATGTGGACTTTTATTCGGGCATCGTGTACGCGGGACTCGGGGTGTCGCCCGAGCTGTTCACGCCCCTGTTCGCGGTGAGCCGCGTGGCGGGCTGGACCGCGCGCGTGTTCGAATACCTGCAACACAACCGCATCTTCCGGCCGCGCGCCATCTACACCGGCGATTTCAACAAGCGCCTCAAGAGGTGACGCGCCGCGCGGTCACAGCGGTTGCGCATTCGCAAGTTTCAGAATTTTCTGCACGGAAGCGATGCCCAGGCGGCCGCCCGGGCTGCCGCATTTGAGGAATGCGGCCGCGTTGCCGAACGCCGCGCTTTTGGCCGCATTCCAGCCCTTGAGCATTCCGAATATGTACCCGGCGTGAAATATGTCGCCCGCGCCCGTGGTGTCCACGATGAACCGGTCCCGGCGGTGGCCCGGGATGCGGAATGCGCCGCCGTCTCGCGTTGCCCCGCAGCAACCATCCGCGGCCAGGGTGACAATGGCGGCGCGCGGCCCTTTTTCCAGAATGCGGCGGCATGCGGCCTCGGGTTTCACCCTCGGGCCGAACATGGCTTTCACGAAACTGTGGGACGCCACGAAATGGTCCGTGAGGGCGGTTATGTCGTCCATGCGCGGGCGCGGGCTGCCCGCGTCCAGAACCAC
>JAGUYV010000165.1 GCA_020061125.1 bacterium
ATGGAGCGGCGCGGTGTCGCACTCTGCGCGCGCCATTGCCGAATACCGCTATTACCGCGACTTCACCGCCGCGCACAACAACCCGCCGCGTTATCTGGGCCGCTCCGGGGGCAACGGTGAAAACGAGAAAAGCTATCACCTGCGCCTGGAATGGACCGGCGGCCGCCGCTGGGCCTACATCCTGGCCAGAGACCACGCCCACACGCCGGAAAACGGGTCCAGAACCAATGTGTTCTTCGCCCAGGAATTCAGACCCTCGAAAATTTGGGCCTTGGCCTGGAGCATGGAAAAGGAAACAGGCGCCGGGGCCGCGGACACAGAACGCGGCGTGCGCGCGCGCTACACCGGTTTTCGCGGCGTAACCCTGGCGGGGTCCTGGAAACGCGCGGTGCGGCCCGGTTCTCCGTCCAGCACTACCCGGTTGGACATCACCACTCCCATTCTTGACGAAGTCGCGCAACTGCTCCTGTCGTTCACGCGGCGCAAGGCCTCCACGACCCGAACGCACTCGTATCGCGCGCGCTTGAGTCGCCGCCTCGCGCGCGGCGATTCTCTGTCCGTGTCCTACGATTACACCGCCACTGCGGCCAACAGGATGGATTTGAGCTACACATGGAAGTATTGAATCGCAAAACGCGCCTGGCGAACGCCGCCGGATCCTTCGGCCTCACGGCGCTGATTCTGTGCCTGTGCGCGGGACTGGCTTTTCTGGCCGTGCGCCAACAGGAACTGGAACGATACGGGCGCGAGCCAGAGTCACGCGCAAAGTCCGCGCCCGCCGCCACTCTGGTCGAAAAGACCGGCGCCGTGCTCGCTTCCCGCGCCCAGACAATCAAAGACATCACATTGCGGATTAATGACAAACTGTTCGCCGGCGATCGCATACAAACCGGCGCGGGCGCTCGCGCCGTGCTCCAGTTCCATGGCGGCGCGCGACTCACCCTCGAGCAGAATTCGCTCCTGCAGCTTCCCGGCGTACAAAACGGACAAGAGCCTGGAACCCTGCATCTCACCGCAGGCGCCGTTCATCTGGACAGCGCTGATCTCGCGGGTGTTTCCACCCTTGTCACACCCCAGGCCGTGATTGCGCTGAACGCCCCTGACCTAGCCCTCATCCGGCCGCCGGAGAACCGGCGCACCGAATTGGCTTACATCCAGGGTCTGGCCGCCGCCTGGTTTCCTGATACCAGATCCCAATCCGCGCACAAAGCGGAGCGACTCCTGGAACAAGCTCGGAAAGTCTGTGAAGACATGCGTCGGAACACATGCCGCGACGCATCCGCGAAGGCCTGGCGCGAACTGATCGCTCTTCGAAATTCCTCACAGCGCTTACAGCGCGTGGAACTGGACATCACCATCGAGAAATCCGGCAAAGAGCGCATTGCAGTGAAAAGCGGCGCCGTGAATGTCACCACGCAGTCACGCACCCTGCGCGTGGCCCAGGGAGGCGGCCTCGAACTCGACGGCGCAATGCCCACGCGCAAAAGCATAACCGCCGAATCATTGCTCGCCATGGTTCCGCGCATGCCCGAAAAAGCCAAAACGCCGCAGCCCGAACCCGAACCGCCGCAGCCCACCCCTGCAAGGCAGCCGGACAGGAGCAACGATGTGTTTTTTGAAATCGAATCCATGCAGTGGCAGTGAACACGCCGCTGAACGGAGACCCGCATGAAGCTGAACACGAAACTCATGATCATGTCCGGACTGATCGGCATCCCCCTTGTCGTGATTACGGTTGTGTTCATCATGAGAACCCAGGTAACACTGGAGCGCAGAATCCGCGACCGGCACATGGACCTGGCCACGCACCTCGCAGAGCGCGCGGGCGCTTTTGACACCGAAAACGAGCGCTTCATTACCACATTCCTTTACAACTTCTCCGATGAAAACGCTGCCGTTGACGGCAATGGAAAGGATCCGGGCGAGCAGCTCCTGTTTCTGCGTCAGCAGGCCGGACATTTCCGCATCATGTCCGTGATGGATGAGCGCTCGCAGGTTCTGGCTCATGTGATCGCGCCCGGAGACATCGGTCCCGATGAAGTGGCCGCGCATGTGCGATCCGTGCCCGCAAAATCCGTGATTCGAAACAACAAAGCGTTCCGCGGCCAACCGTATCCCGCGGGCGGCGGAAAATTTCTGGCGCGCACAATCGCGTTTCCTTTCGGCGACGGTAAAAGACTGCTCGCCGTGGAAATCAGCCTCGAACCCGTGCAGGACATGTTCAAGGATGTATCCTTCGGGCGCAACGGCACGGCCTTTCTTCTGGATGCTCAACTGCGCGTGGCGGCACACCCGGACCCGGCCCGCGCCCTGGCGCGCGAGGACATGGCGCGCATCGCATTCATGCGCGACGCCATGGCCTCGAAAACCAGCGGCGTGGCAAAAACCGCGAATTTCAGGGACGGCTCGGGCCAGGCCATGCTGGGCGCGTACAGGCACACGCCCGGCGGATGGCTCGTGGTAGTGCAGGAGCCGGTGCGGGACGCCTACTTCACCTCAAACAGCATGAAGAACCTGGCTGCAATCGCTGTACTGTCGAGCGCCCTCTTCGCCCTGCTCGCGGGCGTTTTCATCGCGCGCAGCATCCTCAAGCCCATGAACGCGCTGGTGCAGGGCACAGAGCGCATCAGCCAGGGCGACCTGGATTACACCGTGCCCATCGAATCCGGCAACGAAGTCGGGCGCCTTGCCGGAGCGTTCAACCGCATGACCCGCTCCCTGTCCGAACGCGACCGCGCCATCGCGCGCATCAATCTCAACGCCAAGGAACTGACCTCCATTTTGGACCGCGAATCTCTCGCGTCCGCGGCTCTGAACACACTGGGCGAAATCGCAAACGCCAACACGCTCGGCATTCTGATCGCGGATCGCAACGAGGGTCGCATGCGCATAACCCTGCACTCGCAAAACGCGAGCCATGACAATCTGCCGCCGCACCTCGACACCGCCGCACAAAGGGCCATGGCCGGCCGCGCTCTTGTTAATGAGACAGGCCCCGGCGGTCCGCTTCTGGCTGCGCCTCTGATGTTCGAAGATGAGGTCAAGGGCGCGCTTCTCGCCGATGACCGGCTCGGCGCCGCCCCGTTCTCGCAAACCGAACTCGACTTGTTCGGCATCATCGCATCCTCGGTCGCCATCTCCGTTCAGAACATCGAGCTGATTGAGGACACTGTCGAGAAAACCCGCATGGAGCAGGAACTGCACACCGCCGAACTGGTGCAGAAAACTCTGTTTCCCAAAGAGCCGCCCGAAATTCCGGGACTGGATCTCGAGGGCTTCGTGGAGTCCGCGTCCGAAACCGGCGGCGACTGGTACGGGTTCGTGCATGAGCCGGAAAACCGGCGCGTAGCCATCGTAATCGCGGATGTCACCGGACACGGCGTGCCCGCTGCTCTGGTCACCGCCACCACAAGCAGCTTCTTCAAGACCCTCGAAATTTTCCGGTCTTACGCACACAAGGGCGCGCGCCCGGGCGCACATAGAGCCATATCGGACGGATACCGCACGGCATTCGACCCGCTGTCCCCGGACTTCATGCTCCGATGCCTCAACCGCATCATCCGCGACTCCACGGACGGCAAGCTCGTTATGACGCTGTTCGCCAGCGTGTATTACTACGACGAACGCCGCCTGGTGTACGCCAACGCCGGGCACAACATGCCCATGGTGTTCCGGGAATCGGGCCTGCCCACAAAAAAATCCAAGGCCAAAAAACTCGGCTACCTGATCAGCAAAGGCGTGCGCCTCGGCGACGAACCTGATGTGAGCTACAAGGAACACGAATTCATCATGGAACCGGGCGACGCCATTCTGTGGTATACGGACGGGCTGACCGAATGCGAAAATCCACGAGGCGAAGAGTTTGGCGAAACGCGCCTCAAGGCGCTTTTCGAGGAATGCGCACATGCGGATGCAAGGCATATAAAGGACACAATCCTTGAGCGCACCGGTGAATTCTTTCAGGACAGGCCGCACAAGGACGACATCACATTTGTCACAGGCAAATGCACCGCCGTTGCGGCCGTGGCGGCGCGAAAACGCACGGGCGCGGAACCCATGCATGACCTGGGCATCCGACGCGCCCTGCTGGTCAGCGCCGACCCGCGCTTCTCCAAACAGCTCTCCTGGTTCCTCACCGGGCATGGCGCGGAGGTCGCATGCCACGAATCCGCGGCTCGCGCCCTCAAGCATGCGCCCCTGGATTCCCTGGACCTGTGCATCGCGCCCATCGGCGGCGGACTCGAACAGATCTCGCTCATCACACTGCTCAAGGAAAAGAACCCGGACGCCAGCTTCATCTTCATATGCCAGTCGCCGTTCGACACCATGATCCCCGTTCTCCTTGAACTCGAACTGCCCCTTTGCCTGCTTCATGCGGAAAGTGAAAACCTGCTTGCAGCCGTGCAGACCGCGGCATCAAAATTTTCATCCGGCCCGTTCTGGGGCATCCGCGAATACCTGTCCCGCGGCGCGCAAGCCCACAGCATGAAAATCCGCAACACGGACTCGCGCCTCAAGGACGCCTCGGGCCTCCTGGATTTCGGCGCGCGCATCGGCCTTTCGGACCACATGCTCCAGACACTGGCCAACATCGCCGACGAACTGCTCATGAACGCTATGTTTGACGCTCCCACGGACGGCAAAGGCCGCTGCAAATATGCGGACCTGCCGCGAACCAGGCAAATCCTCCTCAACGAAATGGAAGCGCCTGTTCTGGAATACGGAAGCGACGGCCGCCGGCTCGCCATTGGCGTGTCCGACCCCTTCGGAGGCCTCTCGCGCCGCACCATCCTCACTTACCTCGAAAAATGCCTGTTCAACGACAACGGCCAGATTGACGACAAGCCCGGCGGCGCGGGCCTTGGTCTGTTCCAGATCTACAAAGCCGCAGACGCTCTCATTTTCAATGTGCAGCCCGGCGCGCGCACCGAGGTCATCTGTTTGCTGAAACTGAAATTGGATGTAAAATACAGCAAGCGGAATATCGAAACGCTGTGTTTTTTCGAAAGGAAGGCGTATCGTGACAGCCAATGAACACCAATTCCAGGCGCGAAGGGAAATGCGCGGCGGCGACACCGTGATCTTTCTCGAAGGCGTCATCAACGAACGCACCGAACTCAACGGCATCTTCAAGGACATTGACACCGGCACGCTCATCATCAATCTCAAGGGCGTCACGCGCATCAATTCCTGCGGCGTGCGCGACTGGGTCAACGCCGCAAAACCCCTGGCCGGAAAATTCAGAATCATTTACGAGCATTGCTCCCGCGCCATTGTCGAGCAGTTGAACATGATTGTGAACTTCCTCAACTCCGGCACAATCGTTTCCTTTTATGCGCCTTACTATTGCGACGCCTGCGAAGCCGAACACGAAATGCTTCTGGACATCGCGCAGCATTTCACGGACTCCGCAGACTCGGACGAGCCGGAAGCTCCGGACTTCGACTGCCCGCAGTGCGGCAAAACCATGGAGTTCAACGAAGACGAAGACAAGTACTTGAGTTTTCTCACCGAATAATGCGCGCTTTGGAGCGCGTACCGCACGGGGACCCGTTCACGGATGAAGATCTCGTTCTGGGGGGTTCGAGGCTCGATTCCCTCGCCTGCCTCCGCACAGGAAATCAAATCCAAAATCAAACGCATTCTGCGCGGCGCCTCTGGCGTGGATCTGGAGGACAGGGCCGCGGTGGACGATTTCGTGGACAGCCTTCCGCCGCTGCTGGCAGGCGTGGCGGGCGGCAACTCCGCCTGCGTGGAACTGCGCATACACGACTCCCATTTCATCTTTGACGCAGGCTCCGGCATTCGCCCACTCGGACAGCGCCTCATGCAGCAGGAATTCTCCGAGGGCAAGGGAACGGCCCACATCTTCCTCGGCCACACGCATTGGGACCACATCATGGGCTTCCCGTTCTTCGCGCCCGCTTATGTTCCGGGCAACCAGATCCATTTCTACTCGTGCTTCGACGACCTCGAAGAGCGCATCGCGGACCAGCACGATCCGCGCCACTTCCCCGTGCCGCTTGACGCCATGGCCGCGGACAAGCATTTCCATACCCTGGTCCCGGACGAGCCGCACGAAATCGCGGGCGCGACCGTGTTCCCATTCCCCATGTTCCACCCGGGCAAGTCTTTTGGATACCGCGTGGAACACGATGGCCGCGTGTTCGTGTACGCCTCGGACACCGAGTTTAAAACCACCCGCGAAGAGGACACCATGTACCTTGAAAACGCGGATCTGCTTGTGCTCGACACCATGTACACCTTCGAGGAAGCCCTGTCCAAAACCGACTGGGGCCACTGCTCACCATTCATCGGCGTGGACATCGCCCTTGCGGAAAAAGTCAAAAAACTGGCCCTGTTCCACCACGAGCCGACCTACGACGACAGGAAGCTCGAACGCCTTCTCGAAAAAACAATCCGCTATAAAGAAAAAATGGACCCCGAGTCCGCACTGGAAATCATCCTCGCCATAGAAGGCCAGACCGTGAGCCTGTAAAATCGCTACATTCGTTTTCAAAATATGAGAATCTTCTGAAATCCAGGACGAACTCCGGATTACTTGCATTTACGGCGCATGATCGTCATCTGCGGGACTGCAACCCTTCTGCTCCGTGATGACGGCATTGCGTTTTCAAAATAACCGATTGAATTTTCCTGACAACGCCTTACACTAATGTGTGAATAATGTCACAAACCCTTCTGCGAAGGGAGGAGTGAATGTGATGAAGGTTATCTACGCACTTTGGGGATGCGGGGCAAGGTTCGCAGAAGACGCGGAAAAGGCTCTGGACAGGCTTCTGGATATGCTGGTTCCCATCCAGCCCATTCAACTGGAAGACGAAGTCTGACCCGCCGCGAGCCAGGCCCTCACACTCTCGGCACATTCGCATCAGGCGCTGCCTGCAAGGCGCAATTTCAAGCCATTTTAATGGATTTCTCATGAAATTGTGACACAAGCGCGCCATAATGTGCCAGGGCCATTCGAAAGGAGTTGATTTCCGGTGGAGAACACGATTCTTGCGCTCCTTGGGTTCGGCAAAATCCTGTCCGCGGACACGCACCGCGCATGGCGGCGGCTGCTGGACAAGATTTCGCCCGTGGAGCCCATGTTCATCAGCGACTATCTCTGGGATTACGATCTGTAACCGTCCATTCCGTTCCACACCACATATCACCCTGTTATGCATCCGCGGTCAAGCGCCGCGGATCTTTTTTTTGTCCCTCGACATGAACAGCGAAAGCGCATCGCGAGCAAATCCCCGCGCCCGCCGCGCCGGTATATGTTATACTCGAATGAGCGCCCTGTTGCGGAAAGGATGATTTATATGCGCCCAGGCCTCAATGTTGTTCTCGCCAAACTTGCGATCCTGTTGTGCGGAGCGCTGTGGTACGCCCTGCCCGCGCGCGCGGAGTCCGCGCCATGGCCGCAAACGGAGCTTTTTGTGAAATATCCCTGGCTCGCCCCGCCCTCCGACGGTTGGCTCGTGCAGGAGCTTGATCTCACAAAGGGCAATCCCAAAACCAGCCTGGGCGCCGTGGGCGTGGGCAACGGCACGGTGTTCGGCCTCATGGGTCTGGACATGCCCCAGAACGCCATCAGCAACCTGATCGGCCCGGGCTACGAAACCAGCGAACAGTTCTTCGGCCCGGTGTGGCACGAACCGGTGAAAGTTGACTCACGGGGGAATGTTGTTGAACAAATCAAATTCAAACGAAGCAGACTCTATCGTGTTCCGGAAACCGGCATCGTTGTGGTGCAGGAAATCAACGATGATTTTCTGATGACGACGGTGACATTCGCGCTTCCAGGAAGACAATTTTTCTATAGAATTGTCTGTTTGAAAACTCTTTCAGATGAATCCTTATCTAATATCGACATTCAGATAAAGGAAAAAGGAACTGACATTCAGGGCGAGCCTATTCCCGCGTGGCTGCAACCCTGTTCCGATATAAGTGTTCTTCATCGCATTCAGAATAGATCGTTATGTATCACTATTAACAATGAGAGCTTAAAGAACACAGGAGTCTTATCTAAAAAATTGTCTTCATCTGAACGATACGGATTAATTAATCTGTCGTTTTGGGATACATTAACACCCCTAAGCAGAGATCCCCTTGAATTTGCAACAATTGATCATTTGGATGTTTCGCGCACAGCTTCCTTAGCATTGACTAAGGATGCATTAAGCATAATATCCGACGCCCCACGAATCGGGGCCTTCATTGAGAACACTTTGTCCATGCTGAACACGCAGACCGTGCCGCTGAACGGCGCGGTGGCGGTCATGGCGCGGTACTCGGGCGCGTGGTGCCGGGACGCGTTCGGCCCGATCCTGTTTTATCTCAAGGCCGGGAAATATGAAGACGCAAAACGCGTGGCGTCGTTCTATGATTACGCATCGCGGCTCCTCGGGTTCAGAAACAGATATCCCGTTAACCTTGACCTGCGCAAAGCGCCCAAGGAGTTCGACTGGGAATCCATCGCGCCGCAGCAGGGCGACGATCCCAACATACTGATCCTGCACATTTATAATGTGTGGCGCGCCATGGGCGATGATACTCTAATCCGCGAACACTATGGCTTCATGAGGCGCAACCTGCTCGGGCAGGTCACCGGAGACTGGCATCTTCCGTTCCACGGGGACGAGACCTATCAGGTGTATGTGATGATGCAGGAAGGCGCGCCCATGAAGGATTTCTACTCGGTGGACACTTCGTTCTGGTACGCGGTGGCCGCGGAAAGTCTGGCGGAGATGGCGGACGCCATCGGCGAAACCGCGGACGCGGCCGAGTTCCGCAAGCGCGCGCAGCAGTGCCGCGAACACGCGGAAAACTATTACTGGGACGAGAACAATGGCCATTATATTCCATTCGCAAAAAAGAGCGATCTGTCGCCGGCATCGGCCCCGTTCGGGGACATCAACCTGCACGCACTGTGGACCGGGTATGCATGCGCCGCGGACCCGCGCCAGCGCGAGAATGTGATCAACACGGCCAAACAGCTCATGAAGAAAAACGGGCTGATGAAGACCTCGCCGCGCGTGGCGTACTACACGGGAATGCTGCCCGGATACCTGCTGTGGAACCTCAAGGCCATCGGACTTACAGACAGAGCGGACAGAGCCTTCGACGGACTGTTCAATGTGGCCATGTCCCCGCTCGGCGAATTCGCCGAAGCGTACGACGGCAATGACCGGTGGCTCGATTACTCGCACATGCCCAATGTGTACCGCCCGTGGGAAACGGCCATCAACGCGGACGCTGTTTTGTATTATTTGACAGGATACCATTACGACCACCGCGTCCCGCGGCTCACCCTGCAGCCGCACCTGCCGCCGGGCGCGAATAACATGACGATCAGCAATCTTCACGCCGGGCCGCACAAAATCGCGCTTGCCATGAACCGCGACCCGGACAACCCCGCGCGCATGGTCGTGTCCGTGACAAACACAGGCGGCAAACCCGTGGAGATTGAACTGCTGCTGGAAATCATTGAGGGCGAGCCTGCACCCGCCGGGTTTGAGGCGTTCGAGTATGCGAATTACCAGCGGACCATGTGGCGGAAATCAGCCGCACTCCAGCCTGGAGCGGCCATAGAGGGTCGCGGGGGGCTGACGCAGTAAGGCGCTATCGAAGGACACCGCGGTGACGCGGAGTCGCGGAGAAAAAGCAAAGGCCCCTGCCGACGAAGCGGCAGGGGCCTTTGCTTTTGGAAAATTTTTTTTGTGCGTTCTTTGCGGTCCTTGCGGCTTCTGCGTCAATATTTTGAACATTTCAAAACTTAATCTTGTCCAATTGCGCGTCCGTGAGCCAGTCGCGCAGTTTGAGAGTTTTGGGCGTCATCTCCACGAAAGTGGAATGCGTGTACCAGTCTCCGGTGTTGACATAGAACTGGCCTTTGGACTCCATGCGGGTGATGCCCGGTGCGTGGGTGTGGCCGAAGAACACAATGTTGCAGCGCATGCGCTTGAGAATCTGTTCGGCCGCGGATTCCCAGATTTTGAGAAAGCGCTCGGGCACACCCACCTCGGCCTCCTCGTGCTTGAGGGGCAGGCCCGCATCCTTTTTGCTGGGCCGATCCTGCATCAGGCGCTTGAGGTCCTTGAGAAAGTCCAGGGTCATGACATCCACGGCCTTGCCGGTCACGGCCTTGAGGAAATCCACGGCGTCATAGATGCTGCTCTGGAACAGCGGATCGTAATCGTGCCCGTGCTCCATGTAAAGCTCCTGCCCGAACAAGGTTTTCAGGAACGGGCGGCGGCGGTCCCTGTAGGTCATGGTAAAATGCTTCTGCTCGATTTCAATGCCGCGCAGAGACACATCGTGGTTGCCGATTATGTATGTCACATTCACCCCTTTTTTGGGGAGCCTTCGGATGGCGTTTATTAAATCCCTGTGCTTGGGCCAGATATTCTCGCCGCGCAGCGCGGGGAAATCGAAAATGTCCCCGAGAATGAACACCTCGGCGGCTTCGAGTTCCACGAATCGCAAAAACTCCTGGAACCGCTCCGTGCGCTCCCAGTCCCAGCGGTCTATGTGCAGATCGGAAAACAGAATGATTTTTTGCCTGGCCATGGCGTCTCCCGAGCAGAATGTTCACGGACAATCCATTCGTGTGCATTATAACCCCAATCACAATCAGTTCGCCACACCCTGGCTTGAAAACACACAAAACTAACAAATCCCTGCCTTTACAGCAATAAAGCAACGCATCATGCGTTGAAATGATTACACCTTTCTCTGTACAGAATGCAATACGCTAAAATGAGAACCGTATAGAATAGCATACATAGCAGGAAAAACGACTGCGGCGCGGACGGTAGAACATGACGCATTAGAAATTTTCTTTGACTTGGTTTGAGTCAGGAATTGCATGAGTTGGTTTTGAGTGTCGAACTGGAACTTTGATTGAGCGAACCAATGCTTGCCGTTAAGCGCCGTCCACAGGGGTGTAGAGCATAAAAACTCCTTTATTATAAACTATTTTGCGAAGTATCTCGCCGCGCGGGTTGACAAACCATGCGCAAAGGAATAGGCTATGTCCGGAAATGGAAAAATTGCGATCACTAAAAGAATTTTCACAAAACCCGAACACAGGCAAACAACAAAAAGGTATATTTTATTACACACTTGACTTTGAATATTGGCCATGTTATACACATTCAAAGTTGAAAATATGATTCGGGTGGCTGACGGAACACATTGAACAGGCCGATTGTGAAACAAAACACGAACTCCATGCTATCAACGCTACTTTTTGCATTTATAAACACCAATGACGGCGCACGGCGCCAATAACTGTTAAAGGAGAGTGGACCTATGGCACTGGTTCCCCCGCATGGAAAAGAAAGAAAACTGAAGCCCCTGCTGCTCGAGGGCGACGCCCTCAAGGCGGAACTCAAGAAGGCGGAAGGCTTGAAGAAGCTCGCCATGACCTCCATGGAAACATGCGACTGCATCATGATGGGCATCGGCGCGTTCACCCCGCTGGATGGCTTCATGTCCAAGGCCGACTGGCAGGGCGTGTGCGACAACATGCAGCTTGCCGACGGCACATTCTGGCCCATCCCCGTGACCTTGAGCGCAAGCCAGGAAGACGCGGACGCCATCAATGTGGGCGACGAAATCACCCTCATCAACCCCGAAGAGGGCAATGAAATCATCGCCACCATGAAAGTGACCGAGAAGTACAGCATTGACAAGGTGCACCAGTGCAAGACCATCTACACCACGGATGATCCGGAACACCCCGGCGTGGCCAAGGTCATGGCCCAGGGTCCGGTGAATCTGGCTGGCCCAATCAAGGTTTTGAGCGAATCCGTGTTCCCCGAACAGTTCAAGGGCATCTACCAGACCCCGGCGCAGTCCCGCGCCATCTTCGAGGAAAAAGGATGGAGCCGCGTGGCCGCGTTCCAGACCCGCAACCCCATGCACCGCTCGCACGAGTACCTGGCCAAGATCGCGGTCGAAATCTGCGACGGCATCTACATTCACCAGATCATCGGCAAGCTTAAGGCCGGCGACATCCCGGCGGATGTGCGCACCGAGTGCATCAACCTGCTGGTTGACAACTACTTCGTGAAGAACACCTGCGTGGTGGGCGGCTATCCCATGGAAATGCGCTACGGCGGCCCCCGCGAAGCCCTGCTTCACGCCGTGTTCCGCCAAAACTACGGCTGCAGCGACCTGATCGTGGGCCGCGACCACGCCGGCGTGGGCGACTACTACGGCCCGTTCGACGCGCAGACCATCTTCGACAAAGTGCCCGAAGGCGCACTGCTCACAAAGCCCCTCAAGATTGACTGGACCTTCTGGTGCAACAAGTGCAACGGCATGGCTTCCATGAAGACCTGCCCGCACGGCAAGGAAGACCGCGTGCTGCTGTCCGGCACCGTGGTGCGCAAGACATTGAGCGAAGGCGGCGACCTGAACCCCAACTTCAGCCGCCCCGAAGTGCTCGAGGTGCTCAAGAAGTACTACGCGGGTCTCGAAGAAAAAGTCGAGATCAAGCTGCACGGCGCCGCCACCGGTGATGCCGGCAAATAAGTAAGGAATAATAATACACACACTGGAGAAGCGCACCGGGCCGCATGTGAGCGGCCGCACGGGCAGCTTTCTCCGCCGAGGCCGGGGGATAAAAATCCTGGCCGGAAGGGGGTGAAGGAACCGAACCAAGCAGCAGCAAAAAGCAATCAACAGAAGTTGGCATTCTGTAAATCTAATGTTAACAGGAGGTGTATCTCTAAATGCCAAGCTTTGTCAAAGTTGATAAGTGCGACGGTTGCAAAGCGCTCGACAAGACGGCCTGCCAGCACATCTGCCCGAACGACCTGATGGCGCTGAACAAGGAAATCTCGAAGGCGTACAACCTCGAACCCGAAATGTGCTGGGAATGCTACAACTGCGTTAAGATCTGCCCGCAGGACGCGATCGAAGTGCGCGGTTACGCAGACTTCGTGCCCATGGGCGCGAATGTCATCCCGATGCGCTCGTCTGACTCCATCATGTGGACCGTGAAGTTCCGCAGCGGACAGATCAAGCGCTTCAAGTTCCCCATCCGCACCACCCCGGAAGGCTCCGCAGTGCCCGACGGCGGTTTCGAGACCGGAACCGACGATCTGAAGAGCGCCACGCTCTTCACCGAGCCCGCTTCCGCCGGTCTCCCTGCAATCTGGACCAAATAACGACCACAACAAAAGAAGAGAGGTGACTCACACACAATGGCAGATTTTCAGGATGTTAAAGTCGTAACGGATCTTCTCATCGTCGGCGGCGGCATGTCCGCATGCGGCGCTGCTGTGGAAGCGGCGTACTGGGCGAAGAAGAATAATGTCAAGGTTACCCTGATTGACAAAGCCGCCATGGACCGCTCCGGCGCCGTGGCCATGGGCCTGTCGGCCATCAACCAGTATGTGGGCCTCAAAGACGGACAGAACACCGTCGAGGACTACATCAACTATGTGAAGCAGGACCTCATGGGCATCGCCCGCGACGACCTGGTCGCGTCCATCGCGCGCCATGTGGACTCCACCGTGCACCTGTTTGAAAAATGGGGCCTGCCCATTTGGAAAGACGAAAACGGCGGATACGTTCACGAAGGCCGCTGGCAGCTCATGATCAACGGTGAATCCTACAAGGTCATCGTTGCCGAAGCCGCCAAGAACGCCCTCAAAGAAATCAACGCCGAGATTTACGAACGCGTCTTCATCGTGGAGCCCCTGCTCGACGGCGACAAGATTGCCGGCTGCGTGGGCTTCAGCGTCCGCGAGAACAAATTCTACACCTTCCAGTGCAAGGCTCTCATGGTCTGCATGGGCGGCGCCGTGCATGTGTTCCGCCCCCGCAGCACCGGTGAAGGTCTGGGCCGCGCCTGGTACCCGCCCTGGAACTCCGGTTCCTCCACCTACTTCACCCTCAAGGCCGGCGCAGAGCAGACCTGCCAGGAAATCCGCTTCATCCCCGTTCGCTTCAAGGACGCGTACGGCCCGGTGGGCGCATGGTTCCTGCTGTTCAAATCCCGCGCCACCAACGCCCTGGGCGGCGAGTACATGGTCGAGCGCAAGGCCGAGCTTGAAAACTGGGCTCCCTACGGCCTCGTGAAGCCCATCCCCGCCAACCTGCGCAACTACCTGGGCATGCTGGACGTCAACGAGGGCAAAGGCCCGATCTACATGCGCACGGAAGAAGCCATCCAGAACATCGCCAACCAGTACAAGGACGACGAGAAGGCCTTCAAGAAAAAAATGAAGGAACTCGAAGCCGAAGCATGGGAAGACTTCCTGGACATGACCATCTCCCAGGCCATCCTGTGGGCCGCGTCCGACATTCAGCCCGAAGAGAAGTCCTCTGAAATCGCCGCTGCCGAGCCGTACTTCATCGGCTCTCACTCCGGCGGTTCCGGCTGCTGGGTCTCCGGCCCGCAGGACATCGCTCCGGCCGAATACTTCTGGGGCTACACCAACATGTCCACGGTCACGGGCATGTTCTGCGTGGGTGACGCCTCCGGCGCGTCCTCGCACAAGTTCTCCTCCGGCTCCCTGACCGAAGGCCGCATCGCCGGCAAGGAAGCCGTCCGCTACTGTGTCGATAACCCGGATCTGCCCAAGATTGACGACGCCAAAGTCGCCGAACTTAAGGCCGCCATCCTGAAGCCCCTGGATATTTTCGAAGCCAACAAGGGCCTCACCACGGACCCGAACATCAACCCCAACTACATCCGCCCCAAGATGTTCATGTTCCGCCTGTAGAAACTGATGGACGAATACGCGGCCGGCGTGACCGCAACATTCTCCACCAACAAGAATCAGCTCGAGCGCGCTCTGGAACTCATCGCCATGCTGCGCGAGGACTCCGCCAACCTGGCGGCCGAAGACCTGCACGAACTCATGCGCTGCTGGGAAAATGTCCAGCGCATGTGGCAGGCCGAAGTCCATGTCCGCACCATGCTGTTCCGCGAAGAGACCCGCTGGCCCGGTTACTACTTCCGCAGCGACTTCCCGAAGATGGACCAGGAAAACTGGAAATGCTTCGTGAACGCAAAGTGGGATCCCAAGTCCGGCGAGTGGGAAATGAGCAAGAAACCCGTCATCGAACTCACCTGATGACGATCCTTTCCACGCAATTCACCTCCGAGCGCCTTCGGGCGCTCGGAGGATTTTCTTAAATCCGCCTGGTTTTCGTGTTTTTCTTGAAACGAGTTCCAGCAGTTCCTATAAGAAATCTGGTGATTTGAAGTGAGCGAAGAACTGAAAAAAAACCCCGACGCAGACGATTACACCTGCCCGTACTGCGATTCCAAACTGAAAAAATGGAGTTCTCCTCCGGATTCCACATGGGCCGTCGAGTACCAGTATGTATGTTTCAACGACGACTGCCCCTATTTCGTGCGCGGCTGGCAGTGGATGGAGGAAAAATACAAGGCCACAGCGTCTTACAGGCACCGGTTCAACCCGTTCACCGGCGAAAAAGGCCCCCTGCCCGTGTGGTCGCAGAACGCCCTCAAGGAAAATATCATTGAAGAGGACGAGTAATCCCCCTCGGAAAACCTCTCGACGGCAAGGAACCAGACATGGCAAAAGACAACACCGGCAACATGAAACTGGAACAGGACACGACATTCAAATTCGGATGCAATAAAGGCGCGGGCTGCTTCACTGAATGCTGCGGCGATGTAATCATCTTCTTGTCTCCCTATGACATCGTTCGCATTAAGAACCGCCTCGGCATGCCCTCTTACGAATTTCTCGAAAAATACACAATCCTTCCAATTCACAAGGAAATGCGGTTCCCGATCCGCATCCTCAAGATGAACGACGACGCGAAGAAACGCTGCCCGTTCGTCACGGATGACGGGTGCAACATCTACGACGAACGCCCCTGGCCGTGCCGCATGTACCCGGTGACCGAGGATGCGGACCCCAGCGGCGCCACAGACAAAATTTACGCGCTGCTTCGCGAGGACCGGTGCAAAGGACACGACAGCGCGAATTGCCAGGCTTACACTCTGGGCCAATGGCTCGACAACCAGGGACTGCGCGAATACGAAGAATTCAACGCTCTTTACGCCAAAGTCACGGACAACTCATACTTCGATGCCGGCGGCGTGCTGAACGAGCAGAAAATGCACATGTTCCACACCGCGATATACGACATTGATCGGTTCCGCATGTTCGTGTTCGAAACCAAGTTCCTCAAAATGTACGAGGTGGACGAGGCGCGGCAGGAAAAGATGAAGGCCGACGATATGGAACTGCTGCGCTTTGGATTCGACTGGCTCCGGTTTTCTCTGTTCGGCGAAGACACGGTGAAACCCCGGGAAGAGGCTGTTCGCGAATTCAAGCAGGGCGCGGACGCGGCCCAGGAAGCCAAGGAAAAAGCCGGCCTGCCCGACGATCGCGGCTGGCACAAGAAGGAATAGCGCATCACGCAAGGCTTTTGCTTGTGGCAATAAACAAAATTCAGACAGAGGCGGGAAAAGACATGGCAGACATTTCAAAACCCATCCTGGTCATCGGAGGCGGCATCAGCGGCGTGACCACAGCGGTGGAAGCGGCCGAGGCCGGCGCCAAAGTCGTCATCGTCGAGAGCAACCCCTATCTCGGCGGCCGCGTGGCCCAGCTTCACCAGTACTTCCCCAAGCTGTGCCCACCCAACTGCGGCCTCGAAATCAATTTCAAGCGCATCAAGTTCAACCCCGACATCACCTTCTACACGGACGCCAAGGTCACGAGCGTGTCCGGCTCCAGAGGGAATTTTGATGTCACCATCACGCTCAATCCGCGCTTCGTGAATGAAAAATGCACGGCGTGCGGCGAGTGCGAAAAGGTTTGCGCGACCGAAGTTCCCAGCAAGTTCAACTACGGCCTGAACAAGGTCAAGGCCATCAGCCTGCCGCACGAGATGGCGTTTCCGAACCGCTACTGGTTCGACGCTTCCGCGGCATCACTCGATGAGCTGAAAAAATGCGCCGCCGCCTGCAAGTACGGCGCCATTGACCCCGACGCCAAGCCCGAGACCGTAACCGTGAACGCGGGCGCCATCGTGGTCGCCACGGGCTGGAAGCCATACGACATGGCCAGCCTGGACCTGCTGGGCGCCGGGCAGTTGCCCAATGTCATCAGCAATGTTCAGATGGAGCGCCTGGCCGCGGAGAACGGACCCACCAAGGGCAAAATCCTGCGCCCGGCCGACCAGAAGGAACCCGAAAGCATCGCCTTCGTGCAATGCGCCGGATCCCGGGACGAGAACCACCTTAAACAGTGCTCGTCCATCTGCTGCCTGGCCTCGCTCAAGCAGATCAATTATGTGCGGCAGCAATATCCCGACATCCCCATTTACATGTTCTACATTGATGTGCGCGCCAACGGCCGGTACGAGGATTTCTTCGTGAAAGTGGCCAAGGACGACGCCAACCTCACGCTCGTCAAGGGCAAGGTGGCGAGCATCAAACAGGACGGTCCCGACCTGCTGCTCGAGGCCGAGGACACGCTCACCGGCAAAAAGACGTCCCAGAAAGTGAACATGGCTGTGCTCGCAACCGGCATGCAGCCCGCCAGAAACGGCCTGTCGATCCCGGGGCTTGACTACGACGATATGGACTTCGTGATTTCCGAACCGGACACCACGGGCATTATCGGCGTGGGTTGCGCCAAAAGCCCCGTGGAAGTGGTCCAGTGCATGCGCAACGCCACCGGCGCCGCGCTTAAAGCCATCCAATGTTGCAAATGACTTGAGGAGGATATACCGAAATGGCAGATAAAATGGTGAAAAAGACAGGCGTATACCTCTGCAGCGGCTGCGACATCGGCGGCGCTCTGAATATGGAAGCGCTCGAAAAGATGGTCAACAGCGAAGTCAAGCCCGCAGTGTGCAGAACCAGCGAAGCCCTGTGCTTGCCCGAGGCATGGGCCGCGGTGGAAGCCGACATGAACAACGAGGGCGTGAACTGCGTGCTGCTGTGCGCTTGCTCCTCGCGCGACAAAACTGATGTGTTCGCTGTGGATCTCGACAAACTCATCGAGCGCGTGCCGATCCGCGAGCAGGTGGCGTGGGTCTCAAAACCCAATGACGAAGACACGCAGATGCTGGCCGAGGACTACATCCGCATGGGCGCGTCCAAGCTCAAGGACATGGAGCCGCCCGTGCCCTGGTTCCAGGAAGACGAAAAAGCCGAACCCATTGACAAGACCATCCTGGTCATCGGCGGCGGCATCGCTGGCATGACTGCGGCCCTCGAAACCAGCAAAGCCGGTTACAAGGCAGTGCTCGTGGAAAAGGAATCCCAGCTCGGCGGTTTCGCCAACAACTTCAAGAAACAGACCCCTACCAAATCCCCTTGGACCGATCTTGAGGATCCCGGCGTTGCCGCCCTTGCTTCGGCTGTTCAGGGCGATGGCAACATCACCGTACTCACTGGAACTACCGTGGAAAAGATCAAGGGTGGCCCCGGCCTGTTCGACTGCTCATTCACCGGCGGCAAGGAAATGCGCGTGGGCGCCATCGTGCAGGCATCAGGCTGGAAACCTTACAAAGCCGAAAAGCTGGATCACCTGGGCTATGGCAAATCCTCCGATGTGGTCACCAACATCGAGTTCGAGAAAATGGCCAAGGCCGGCGCCATTAAGCGCCCGTCCGACGGAAAATCGCCGGACAGCGTGGCGTTCATCCAGTGCGCCGGATCGCGCGACGCCGAACGCTTGCCCTACTGCTCCAGCGTGTGCTGCGCGGTCAGCCTCAAGCAGGCCAAGTATGTGCGCGAGACCAACCCGGACGCCAAAGCGTACATCATCTACAAAGACATGCGCACACCCGCGCAGATGGAGAATTTCTACAAAGCCATGCAGGCAGACCCCGGCATCATGCTCACCAAGGGCGAAATCCGCTCCATCGAACTGGACGCGGACAAATCCCTTGGCATTGAAGTGGGCGAAACCATCCTGGGCGGCGACATCAAGCTGAACGCCGACATGGTTGTGTTGGCCACCGGAATGGTGCCCAGCACCCTTGTTGAGGACGACGACGCCGCAGGCACCGGCCTCACCGAAGACGGAAAGAAAGCCGCGGCCAGCGCCGAAGCCGGCGCCATGATTCTCAACCTCGGCTACCGCAAGGGCACGGATCTGCCCACCCTTAAGTACGGGTTCCCGGACTCGCACTACATTTGCTTCCCCTACGAAACCCAGCGCACGGGCATCTTCGCATGCGGCACGGTACGCGCTCCCATGAGCGTGGCGCAAACCGTATCCGACGCCACGGGCGCGGCCCTCAAAGCCATCCAGTGCGTGGAACTCACGGCAAAGGGAAATGCCGTGCACCCGCGCAGCTACGACAATGCCTACCCCGAGTTTTTCTTGAGCCGCTGCACCCAGTGCAAACGATGCACCGAGGAATGCCCGTTCGGCACCCTGGACGAGGACGAAAAAGGCACTCCCAAGCCCAACCCCACTCGCTGCCGCCGCTGCGGCGTGTGCATGGGCGCTTGCCCCGAGCGCATCGTGTCCTTCAAGAACTACAATGTGCCCATGATCGGCAACATGATCAAATCCGTGGAAGTGCCGGATGAAAGCGACGAAAAGCCCCGCATCATCGGCCTCATCTGCGAGAACGACGCCCTGCCCGCCCTGGACATGGCCTGCAAACTCAAAACCCAGATCAGCCCCTGGATCCGCTTCGTGAACCTGCGCTGCCTGGGTTCGGTCAACACCGTATGGGTGGCCGACGCCATGAGCAAGGGCATGGACGGCATCCTGCTCTTCGGCTGCAAGTACGGCGATGACTACCAGTGCCACTTCATCAAGGGCAGCGAGCTGTGCAACCGCCGCATGGAGAACATCTCCGAGACCCTCGACAAACTCGCTCTGGAATCCGATCGCATCAAGATGGTTGAGGTAGCCATTTCCGACTACCAGAAACTGCCACAAATCATAAACGACTTCTGTGCGGAAATCGAAGAACTCGATCCCAACCCGTACAAGGGGTTCTAATCAGGATTCCGAGGAGGTTATTGCATGTCACACCACAAACCCGAAGTCATTAAGCCGGACCTCAAGTTCGCCACCGAGGTCATCGGCATGGGCGCGGACGACATGGAGAAGTGCTACCAGTGCGCCACCTGCTCGGTGGTGTGCCCCATTTCTCCGGCCGACTCACCCTTCCCCCGCCGCGAAATGCTCTGGGCGCAATGGGGCCTCAAAGACAAGCTCATGGGCGACCCCAATGTGTTCCTGTGCCACCAGTGCGGCGACTGCTCGGACAAGTGCCCGCGCGACGCCAAGCCCGGCGATGTGCTCGGCGCCATCCGCGCCTTCGCCTACAGGCACTTCGCCACGCCGTCCTTCATGGGCACGGCCTTGAGCGACCCCAAGTTCCTGCCTGCGCTCATCCTGTTCCCGGCCGTGCTCCTGCTCGCCATCATGGGCGTACTCTCCACAGGCATCCCCGCGGACATAGCCGCGAGCATCCTGCCCGAACGCCTCGCGCACCTCGAACACGAGTTCCAGATCGCCTTCTTCCCCGCAGGCAAAATCGTGTTCGCCAAGATGTTCCCGCATCTGGGAATGGTTGACGCTGTCTTTGTAACTCTATCTCTGCTCGTATTCCTCTCGTTCTTCGCCAGCATCAAAAAGTTCTGGTCCGCCATGGAAACCACGGTGGACCTGCCGAACAAGAAGTCCGTGGGCGAAGCGTTCAGCGAAACGCTGTCCGAGTTCCTGCCGCACAAGAAGTTCACCGAATGCGGCGACAACAAGGATCGCGCCCAGCCGCACATGCTCCTGTTCTGGAGCTTCGTGATCCTGTTCGTGGTCACGGCTTTCGTAGCCGGCGGCTTTTGGGTCTTCGATGTGCTCATTCCGGCCGTGGGCGCGGAGGTTCACAACCCGTTCCTGTCACCGCTGGACTTCAAGAGCGTGTCCCACATCATCCTCAAGATCATGGCCGCCGCGGGCGCCGCACTTCTGATGTACGGCATCATCAAGATCATCCAGAACCGCAGCAACCCGGACAAAAAAATGAACACCAGTTACGCGGACTGGTTCTTCATCGGCGTGGTGTTCGCCGTTGGCGCCACGGGCATCCTGTCCTGGGCCTTCCGCCTTGCGGGCATCGGTATCCTGGCCTACAGCGTGTACTTCCTGCACCTCGTGGCCGTGTTCATGCTTCTGGGCTACTTCCCGTTCTCTAAGTTCGCGCACATGGTCTACCGCTTCACCGCCATCATGTTCGCCAAAGTCAAGGACATTGATGTGAAACTGGCCGCGTAACAATGCGGCTTGCGCAAGACATAATGCAACTCCGGGCCGGTCGTGCAAACCGCACGGCCGGCTTTTTCTTTCTGGTCCGTATTATCCGATCTTCCCTTGATCTTTGGATATGAAAAAACATTAAATATGAATATGTGCGAAGCTTTTGTTACCAGTTGCATACCAAGCCATATTGATAATGCTTACAACCGGGTGGAATGGAGTCCGTCCGCGCCCATGAAGGCGCGGGCACATCGTTTTTGAAAGGATGGCCAATACACATGACGGAAACTGGAAAACGCATCGTTATCATCGGCGGCGTGGCGTGCGGACCCAAAGCGGCGGCGCGCGCGCGGCGCTGCGATCCTCACGCGCACATCACCATGATTGAGCAGGGGGAATTCGTGTCCTTCGCGGGCTGCGGCATGCCCTACTACATCGCGGGCGCAGTGCCGGAAAAAGAAGGCCTCATGACAACCACCACCGGCTATGTGCGCGACCCCGAATACTTCAGGCTCATGAAGGAAGTGACCGTGCTCACCGGAACGCGCGCGGACCGCATTGACCGGGAAAATAAGCTCGTTCATGCAACAAACCTCAAAACCGGGGAAACTTCGGCGTTCCAGTATGACAAACTCGTTATTGCCACGGGCGCGCGGCCCATCGTTCCGCCGCTCGAAGGCATCAATCTCAAGGGCATCTACACCCTGCGCAGCCTCGAGGAAGCCATTGAAATCCGCAAGACCATCGAAGAGAACATGGAACTTGAAAACGCGGTCATCGTTGGCGGCGGCCGCATCAGCCTGGAAGTAACCGACGCATTCGCCAATCAGGGCGTGGACGCCACTATTGTCGAGTTGCTCGACTCCCTGCTCGCCACAATGCTCGACCCCGAGCTGGCTCTCTATCTCGAAAACACGCTCAAAAAGCACGGCATGACCATACTCACAAGTGAAAAAGTGCTGCGCTTCGAGGGAGACTCCGACGGGCGAGTGGCGAAAGTGGTCACCGACAAGCGGGAAATTGATGCGCAAATGGCAATAGTGGCCGTTGGCGTGCGCCCAAATGCGGATCTCGCAAAAGCCGCCGGACTTGAAATCGGGGAATCAGGCGGCATCAAGGTCAACGAACATATGCAAACCAGCGACCCCGACATTTTTGCGGGCGGCGACTGTGTGGAGACCGATAATCTCGTCACCGGCAGAAAGTGCCTCATGCCCCTCGGATCCGTTGCCAACCGGCAGGGCCGGGTGATCGGCGACAACATCACCGGCTTCAGCAGAGACACCTACCCGGGCGTGGTGGGAACCTCCATGCTCAAGGCCCTGGATCTCAATATCGGAAAAGTTGGCCTCACAGAATCCGAAGCGTCAAGGATGGGGTACGACGCCGTATCCATGATCAGTCCAGGCGCGGACAAATCGCACTTCTACCCTGGCGGGAAGACCTTGATCATCAAGCTCGTGGCCGAACGCGCATCCCAGCGCCTGCTCGGCGTACAGGTCATAGGGCCAGGAGACATGCCCAGGGTTGTGGACACCGTGGCTGCGGCGCTTACCGCCAACATGACCCTGCATCAACTCGCCAATCTTGATGTAGGCTACGCCCCTCCCTATGCGTCCGCCATCTCGCCACTTGCGCACTGCGCCAATGCGCTTCGAAACAAAATCAACGGACTGGCGGAATCCCTTTCTCTTCCCGATTTCAAAAAACGGCTTGATACACGGGACGATTACATGCTTCTCGATGTGCGCAAGGAGAACGAAGCCGCCAATGCAACAATTGACGATCCGCGATACCTGATGATTCCCCTTCACGAACTGCCGGAGCGCATGCAGGAAATCCCGTCTGACAAAAAGATCATTTCCATCTGCCAGGTCGGCGGCCGTTCCTACGAAGCCGTTCTCACGCTCAAGGGCAAAGGCGTACGCAACGCATGCTATGTTGAAGGCGGTATGTCGGCATGGAGCAAAACTTTCGGCGCTGGACAAGACGACGGGCACGATGAATGACGCGCAATTGTGCGGTGGCTTGCCGCACATTAAAATTGTGAATAACAAGATTAGAGTCGCACTCAAACATGGTGGAAATCCAACAAGGGAGGACATTCTCAATGTCCGATTCACAAGAACAGGGATCAGCATCACAGGAGCCAGCTGTCCCGAATCCCTTACCTTTCAGCGTGGAAACGCCCTGCGGCCCCGGGTGCGCGGAAAAATTTCTCGATGCGTTCAGGGCAATCCTCAAACATTCGAACTACGCTGCCATGCTGGATCAGTACGCACGCGTGGACATGCGCTGCGGGCACTGCGCGGACATGTGCCAGATCTACAAAACAACGAAAGATCCCAAGGACAGTCCCTGCTACCGCACCCAAGTGCTGCTCAACATCTACCGGAACTACTTCATGCTCGACGCAGGCAAAAAGTCCGCCTGCAAAAAAGGGCCGTTGCAGGACAGGGACATCATCGAATTCGTGGACTCGTACTACCGCTGCACCACATGCAGGCGCTGCACACAGGAATGTCCGGCCGGCATTGACCATGCGCTGGTCACGCACCTGGGCCGCTATATCCTTTCTGAAATGGGCGTCATCCCCAAACCGCTTCAGGCCGCAGTGCGCAACCAGATCGAGGGCGGACACAACAACATCATGAACATGTCCCTGCCCGCGCTTCAGGACACGGTCGAATTTCTAGAAGAGGATCTGCAGGACCTGACGGGACAGGAGATCAGGATTCCGATCGGCAAACGAGGCGTGGATTACATTTTCTACCCGCCAGTCAGCGACTTCATGTCAGAAGCCGAAACCCTCATGGGACACGCCGCAGTTTTTCATGCCATGGGTCTCGGAGACAATTGGACCATCAGCGATCAGGTCTATGATTCAAAAAACTACGGGTATTATTACAGCGACTGGATTTTCGAACGCGTGATGAAGACCATGGCCGAAGACATCAAGCGGCTTGGCGGCAAGTTCATCGTGATTGGCGAATGCGGGCACGCCACCAAAGCGTCAAAAATCGGGATGGCTTCATGGCACGGACCTAAAGCTCCGCATGTGCTGAACAGCATCGAATTGCTTTATGACGGCGTGGTGTCCGGCAAGCTCAAGCTCAACCCGGACGCGGTCACGGAAAAAGTCACTTACCACGACCCCTGCAACATCGGGCGCAACTACGGCCTGTTCGACGAACCGCGCTACATCCTAAAACAGTTCTGTAGGAACTTCGTGGAACTCAAGCCGAACCGCGCCATGAACTGGTGCTGCGGCGGCGGCCCGTCGTCCATGGACGACACCAAAGAATTCCGCATGGACATTTCCGGCAAGCTCAAAGCAGAGCAGTTGAAGAATTCAGGCGCTGATATCGTGGTCAGCCCCTGCGCAAACTGCAAGAAGCAAATCAGCGAACTCATCGCCCATCACGGGCTGAACATGCAGCGCAGCGGCTTGCATGATCTGGTCCTCAAAGCTATCGTCTGGGATTAATGAACTGGAGATTTCCATTCACCCCTCTGCCGAAAATGCGTAAAAGCGAACAGCCCCGGTGACAATCACCGGGGCTGTATATTTTGTGCAAATTATTCAGTTGCTGCATTATTTATCAATGAAGCCCGCGTCCTTGAGGAGCGCGGCGCGTGCTGCGGCCAGGCGCGCAATGGGCACGCGGAACGGCGAACAGCTCACATAGTCGAACCCGTTGTTGTGGCAGAAATCAATGGAAGCCGGGTCGCCGCCGTGCTCACCGCAGATGCCGATCTTGAGGCCTGGGCGCGTCTCGCGTCCGAGTTTGACCGCTGTCTGTATGAGCCGCCCCACCCCGCCCTGGTCCAGGGTTTGGAACGGGTCTTTCTCAAGAATATTGGTGTCGAGATAATGCGTGATGAAGCGGCCGGCGTCGTCGCGGCTGTATCCGAAGGTCATCTGCGTGAGATCGTTTGTACCGAACGAGAAGAATTCGGCCACCTCGGCGATTTCGTCGGCCGTGGCCGCGGCGCGCGGCACCTCGATCATGGTGCCGATAAGATACGGTACTTTGACCTTCGCTTTCTTGACCGCATCCTGACAGATCTGTTCGGCCTGTTCGCGCGCACGCGCCATTTCCGCTCTGATGCCGGTGAGCGGGATCATAATCTCGGGCTTGGCCGGAATCTTTTTCTTCACGCATTCGATGGCCGCTTCGATGATGGCCTTGATTTGCATCTCGGACACTTCGGGGAATGTCAGCCCGAGGCGGCAGCCGCGCAGGCCCAGCATGGGGTTGAACTCGTGCAGGTCGTTGACACGCGCCAGCACCTTGCCCATCTGCTTGATCTTGGGCGAGTTGGGCGTGGTGATCTCGAGTTGCGCGATCTGCACCATGAGGTCCTCGCGCTTGGGCAGAAATTCGTGCAGAGGCGGATCCAGGAGGCGGATGGTGACCGGCCGGCCCTGCATGGCTTTGAAGATGCCGATGAAATCCTTTTTCTGCATGGGCAGCAGTTTCGCCAGGGCCGCGCGGCGCGATTTCTCGTCCGTGGCCATGATCATCTGCTGCATGATCTTGAGACGGCCGCCTTCGAAGAACATGTGCTCGGTGCGGCACAGGCCGATGCCCTCGGCGCCCATGACAACCGCCATGGATGCATCGTTCGGGGTATCGGCGTTCGTGCGGATGCCGAGCTTGCGATATTTGTCCGCCCAGGCGAGCAGATCCTTGAAGTCCTTGTACTTCTGCGACTTGGCGGGGTTGAGCTTGCCGGACACCACCTGGATGATTTCCGACGCCATGGTGGGAATGGCGGACAGGAACAGTTCGCCCGTGCTGCCGTCAATGGAGATCATGTCGCCTTCCTTGACGGTCTTTCCGCCAACGGTGAAGGTCTTGTTTTTGTAATTGATTTTTACATCGCCCACACCCGCGATGCAGGGGGTGCCCATCTGACGGCCCACCACGGCCGCGTGACTGGTCATGCCGCCGGTGCTGGTCATGATGCCTTCGGCCACATGCATGCCGTGGATGTCGTCGGGCGAAGTCTCCTGCCGCACGAGGATAACCTTGGTCTTCTTTTTGTTGACCCACTCCACGGCGTCGTCGGCTGTGAACACCACCTTGCCCGTGGCCGCGCCCGGGGACGCGGGCAGGCCCTTGGCCGCGCTGGATACCTTGAGCCGCTCTTTGGGATCGAAAATCGGGTGCAGCAACTGGTCCAGGCTGGCCGGGTCCACGCGCACCACGGCCTGCCTGTCCGTGATGAGCTTTTCGCGCACCATGTCCACGGCGATCTTGACCGCGGCCGGTCCGGTGCGTTTGCCGTCGCGCGTCTGCAGCATGTACAGCTTGCCTTCCTGCACCGTGAATTCGAAATCCTGCACATCCTTGTAATGCTTTTCGAGCATCGAAGTAATTTTGCGCAATTCCTTGTAAGCCTGGGGCAGATCCTTTTCCATCTCCGCGATGGGCTTGGGCGTGCGGATGCCCGCGACCACATCTTCGCCCTGTGCGTTGATCATGTATTCGCCGTAAAAAGCCTTTTCGCCTGTTGCCGGGTTGCGGGTGAAGCCCACGCCCGTGGCCGATGTGTTGCCCATGTTGCCGAACACCATGGTCTGCACATTCACGGCCGTGCCCAGATCCGCGGAGATGTCGTTGAGCTTGCGGTAGGTGATGGCGCGCGGATTGTTCCACGACCCGAACACCGCGTCGCGGGACATGCGCAACTGGGTCCAGGGATCCTGCGGGAAGGCCTTGCCGGTCTGCTTCTTCACGATGCCCTTGAAAGTCTCGGCGAGCTGCTTCCAGTCGTCGGCTACAAGATCCACATCGGTTTTCACTTTGCGTTTTTTCTTCTGCTGCGAGATTTCGTGCTCGAACAGCTCGGAATCAATGTTGAGCACCACCTTGCCGAACATCTGGATGAAGCGGCGGTACGCATCGTAGGCGAACCACTCGTTGCCGGTTTTAGCCGCCAGGCCCTTGACCGACTCATCGTTAAGGCCCAGGTTCAGCACCGTGTCCATCATGCCGGGCATGGAGAACTTCGCGCCCGATCGCACGGACACCAAGAGCGGATCGTTGCGGTCACCGAACTTCTTGCCCTGCAATTTTTCAATCTTCTTCATAGCCTCGACCATCTGCTCGTCCGCGGCCGTGGGCACCTGGTTCTTGTTCTTATAGAACAGAGCGCACACATCCGTGGTGATGGTGAAACCGGGAGGAACCGGCACGCCGGCATTGGTCATCTCCGCGAGGCCGGCCCCTTTGCCGCCGAGCAGATCCTTCATCTTGCCGTGCCCGTCGGCCTTGCCGCCCCCGAAGAAATAGACAAACTTTTCACTCTTTTTTGCTGCCGCTTTTGTTGCCATAAGTACCTCCATTAAGATAAATTGGCTATGTTGAAACTGCGATGCAACTTAAAAAAGCATATCAAAACATAAAGCCAGCGTCAACGAAACATGAGGGGCAAGCGGCAAGAGAGTAATCCGCTCTACGCATAAATCCAACGGACTTGAAACAATCATTTGCGGACAAAAGCACACGGCGCACTCGCAAAACCGCTCAATTTCAAATACTCACTTGAAGCAGTATAGTGCGGGCGATATAATTACAACGCAAGCCGAACGGCAAAGACCGGTGGAATCATACTGGAGAGGTGGCCGAGTGGCTGAAGGCAGGCGCCTGCTAAGCGTCTAGGGGTTAACGCCCCTCGCGGGTTCGAATCCCGCCCTCTCCGTTTCCTTTAATCAATTTTCAACTTTCGAAAATCGTTGGATATTCTTCTTAGTATTATTGAGCTACAAATTACGAATATCGGTCTTAACACTTTCAACAACATGACTATGTGTTTCTACATATTTTTCATTGTGCATGAATCAAGGCAACCGATAGAAATGGCAATTCTTCATCAGGCATGGACTGCCCCGGTGTCCGAATGCATCATCGGGATCAATTTCAGCCGCGCATTCTTCACATTTCATTTTCCTGGCTCCTTGTATGCAAACAAGCTCCGGGGGCTACTCTCACCCCGCAAGTCCGCATATTCCTGATTCACTGCATCCTGCGTGTTACCTGAATTGCATTCGCGGCCTTGAGACCGTTTACGCTCTGATTTTCATAAGCCAAGTATTTTCCTCAAATCAATCCCCTGCAATGCTTTTTTTTGCACTAATCCCGTGCAAATAAACGCATTGGCGCACTGAATTGCCCGTGTACAAGGCGATTGATGCGGTGTGCAATTGTGTTTTTTCTGTTAGCTTGGCTGGCGTATCCAATCTTTGATTTGATTTTCTAATTACAAAAAAAATATCTACAGAAGTTACATTCACAGAAAAATCAAGTAAAATAATGTAATTTTCAGATTTATGGTTGATTATAAGCACATTTTAGCATATTTATTGATTGAGTCAATCACAATTACGAATTATGTCCGACCTGGCTAATAATATTGCCTATATGTTACATTTGTTTGGCATATAAATTGTTGTTAATAACACAAAAAATGCAATTCAAGGCAGTATGAAACTTTCAGAAACAACGAGATTCCTAAAGATTGCGGCGGCCAGTCTGATTATGGCGGCGTTTGTGGCGTGTTCCGCGGTTGCTCAAACCAAGGACTGGCCGTTCACAGTTCCAGGAAATTACACTTATGACAGCACAAAAATTGATGTGTCCGGCGGCATGGCGGGCCTCATCACCCAGGGCTGGTACAACGATTGTTACAAGTACCGCAGAGAGATTGTGATAGACAACACCACCGGGGGCGCGCAAGCCGATTACCAGGTCAGAATTCAGCTCGATTCCTCAAATTTCGATTTCGCCAGCGCCGCAGCCAACGGGTTTGACATCCGGTTCACCAATTCCGACAAAGTCACACCCATAGATTTCTGGCGCGAAGGCTACAACTTCGGCGCATCCACCGCCACTTTCTGGGTTGAAATTCCGGTTTTGAACGCGGCGGCCACGCAATCCATATGGATTTATTACGGCGATGCGTGCGCCGCACCCACGGACGGCAGCGTATATACAAATGTCTTTTTCCATGTCGGTGAATACGGCACAATGACCCAGAACCCCATGGGCACTACATGGGACGCCGTAAATTTCACCGCGGCTATGGATGTGAATCCCGTTGTGGTGTCCAGCATCCAGACTGCGGTGGATTCACCCAATGCAAACGACCGCCTCCTTCCGCCCGGAGGCAACAACTGCGGCGGAGCCGACGGTTACGCCGATGGTACCGCCGTGCCCGTAGTGAGAAATGTGACCACAAACGGGTTCCAGATGAATTCTATGACCAAATCCATAGATTGCGATGCTGTTCACGGCGTGGAAACCATTGGCTGGCTTGCGATGGAACAGGGAACCTATTATGTGGGCGATCGCCTGTTTCGAGTATTTACGCAGACCATGAACAAACCCGCAGCTGCGGAGAATTTTGCGAATGTCAATTTCGGCTACACATTCCCCGATGTCCCCGTGATTCTACCCCAGGTGCAGACATACAATAACACCGCCACCAACAGCGTACGCATGCGCAACGGTGGAGTGAGCAGCATCCAGGCTTTTATTGAGGGTGAGCAAGATAACACCACATTTGCAAACAATGAAACCGTGGGGTTCATCGTCGCCGATCAGGCTGGCGCCGACGACATTTTGGGACTGAATCTTTCAGATGCACAGATTGAAGGAGAGTTGGGCAGCACTCCCGAAGGCGGCATGCAGCATATCTGGCAGATACAGAATCTGCAAAATGTGTTTTTCGAACCTCCCGTGGTGATTCTCAAAGCCCAAACAAATAATGGCGGCGATAACGGCCACGAACGCCTGCAAAGCATAACAACCACGAATTTTGAGCAGAGGTTTTCAGAAAATTTTTACGCATACACAAATAGTTATGACGGCAATCACTTCAACGACGAGGGCGGTTCATTCATTGCACTGGGACGGCAGTTCGCGGGCGCATCGCGGCTGATATATGCGCGCAAATACGCAGCCAGCGAACCGTCAACCACCGTGGCTGCGACCTTCGAGGAATACAATCTGGACCCGGCCATCAGACCCGTGACGGTTGATGGCGTTTCGTTCGCCGAGGTCACGGCGTTTTCCCATACCCTCGGGCCGGGCACGGGCAGCGTGCAATATCAGATCAGCAACGACGGCGCGGTCTGGCATTACTGGAACGGCGCCAACTGGGTGGTTTCCAACCTGTCCTACGCGCAGTCCAACAGCGCGGCCGCGGTGAACGCCAACATCGCGCAGTACGACAACGACCAGGGCCAGGGCACTTTTTACTTCCGCGCCATTCTGCACGCACCCACGGTCACGGACGACATCGCACTTGATCATGTGAGCATCACATACACAATTCCGCCGCCCGCGCCGGACATTTTCGGAATCGCCCCCAACCCCGGCCTCATCGGCGGAACCGTGACCATCACCGGCGGCGACTTCGGCGCAACCCAGGCGGGCGTTGGCGGCAAGGTGTATTTCAACGGGTGCGACGCGGGCGCGGCATCGGCCTGGAGCGATAATTCCATCACGGTCACCGTGCCTACCTGCGCCACCAACGGCCCGGTCACGGTGTTCGCCAACGGGTATCTGTCCAACGAATTCAACTGGACCATCGCCGTTCCCAGCATCACCTTCCTGGACCCGGCCAGCGGCGACTTCTATCAGCTCGTGTGGATATACGGCGACAATTTCGGACATGTTCAGGGCAATTCTTATGTGACTTTCCAGAGCGGCCTGTATGCGCAGGTGCTTTCTTGGAGCAACGGCGCCATCCGCATTGTGGTGCCCGCGGGTGCGGTATCCGGCGATGTGGAAGTGGTCACGGCCGGAGGCGCGAGCAACGGAGTGACCTTCAACATCACCCCGGACCAGTCGCGCTGGCCGTTCACCTATGCGGCGAACTATTCCTATAATTCCGCGCTCATCACCGTGACCGGCGGACAGGCCGAACTCAAGCCCATCAATGTGCCCACCTGGTACGACAGGCGCTGGCTCTACCGCCGTCTTATCACCATCAACAACACAACAGGCGGCCCGCTCACGAATTTCGTGGTGGATCTGAACCTCAACAACACGAATTTCAGCTTCGCCAATGCGCGCACCAACGGCGAGGACATCCGCCTCATGACCTCGGACGGCACAACACTCCAGAACTATTGGGTGGAATCCTGGAATCAGGCGGGACAAACCGCGCGCGTGTGGCTGCGATGCGGAACCCTGGCCGCAGGCACGAATTATTTCTACATTTACTACGGCAACAGCGCTGCCCCGTCCCTGTCCGATTACACCACGACCCTGCACCAGATCGGCGAGGTGCAGAAAAATGCGACCACCAACGCCAACAACTGGACAAACAATGTCGCGTTCACCAACGCATTCCCCAGCGCGCCCGTGGTGTTCGCGCACATGCAGACCCGCAACAACTCCAATGAAGCGCACACGCGCGTGCGCAACATCACCACCACCAAATTCGATGTGGCGGTGGAAAGCTCACGCACCATCACGCACAGCGGGAACGAAACCATGGGCTGGATCGCGCTTCGGCCCGGCGCCTGGGAAATCGGCGGTGCGCGCATCATGGCCGGCACGCAAGCCAATGTGGACGAAGACGCCTGGGCCACCGTCAATTACCCCTTCAGCTTCAGCGCCGCGCCTGGCGTCATCGCCATGCAGCAGACGGTGAATATCTACAGTTCAGCTCAAGATAGCAACGACAAGTCCCAAGTGCGAATGCGCAATATCGGCGCCAACAACTTCCAGATCCGAATCGAACCCGATGACGATGCGGCATTCGATTACGATCCCCGAACTGAAACCATCGGATACATCGCCGCGGACCTGGCCACTTTCGACACAGCCCTGCCTCTGCTCAAGGGCCAGATGCAGCAAAGCACCGTGGAAACGCCCAATGTGTTTTATTACGAGTGGATTGACATCACCTCGGCGCACACCGCGGCGCCCGTGGTTCTGCCCGCCATCGGCACGGCGAACGGGTGGGTCGGCTCATCGGTCGAGAACACCGCGCACTCGCGCATCAAGTCCGTGACCACTTCGCGGTTCCAGTTGCAGCTCGAAGAATGCGACGACTGCACCGAGGGGCACGCGTTCGAGGATGTGTCCTGGCTGGCCATGGACTCGGGCCTGATCTGGGGCCGCCAGTACATCAATCCAATGCCCGCGGCGGCCGTGGGCGGCGAGCAGGTCATTCTCTACAGCACGGCCGCACCCACTATCGAGCCGGCAACGGACGGCGAATACTTTGATGGCCTGGCCGGTTTCTACCAGCTCGAAGGATACGAGAATGTAGGCAGCATCCGCTACCAGATCACCAACGATCCCGCCACAAGCACTTTCTACTGGTACGATGGCGCAAACTGGGCCACGGCCACAGTGGGAAACACCGCGCAGACAAACACCTCCATTGATGTAAACGACTACATCCCGCTGTTCGATGCGCAGTACGGAACGGGCACATTCTTCTTCAAGGCATATCTGATCAGTGACGGCTTCCAGCTCGTGCAGGTTGACGGCATCGGCATCATCGAGCGCTCCGAGATCTTGAGCAACTACAACTGGGCCACCTCAACCACGCCGCCGCCAATCTTCTTCGGCGATTTTGTAAACGCGGGAATCAATCCGAATCAGGAATTCCTGCTCGCCATTCAGGTCGCGCACGACGGCGCAACCGGAACCTACAACTTCCAGTTGCAATACCAGGAAGACCCGTTTGGAACACCGGGGCCATGGACCAGCATCAATCTGGCATCGGCCAAATGGAAAGCCGTGAACGGCGCCTGGGGCGCTCATGACGACACAGTGTTTGTGGCGGACTTCGCCAATTCGCCCTATACCGGCACAGCGATTGACGGCGTGTATTCGGAAACAGGCATCGTCAACACATTCGAATTCGCCAGCGGGCAGTTCTACGCGGAATTCTGGTACGCCATCATCCCAGACGCCACAACCGCGAACAAGGAATACCAGTTCCGCGTGGTCAACGGCACAAGTTCCGCAAACTTCGCGTACAAAATCTATCCAAAGACCGGTCCGCCGCCCGATCCCATCACATTGTTCATTGACGCGCCTTACACATCCGCGGGCGTGAAATACACGGACACGCCCATCCTGGACCTGCAGTTCACCTGCACGGACCAGCCCAACGCCCTGTACGGCGACTGCGACGCATCGGACGGCATGCGCCTGGGCTGTTCCCTGCTCGGCGTGAACAGCGTGGCCACGCAAAGCTATGTGGTCACGCCGCCCGCATACAGCTTCAACCTGGGCGCGCCGCCCGTTGCCGCGGAATGCACCGCCGCCGATGGACAGAAAAACATCTACCTTCAGGCGCAAAACGAACGCACTTACCTTCAGGTGAACCCGGCAACGGACACCATCATCCTCGACACCACGGCCCCGGACATCAGCACGGCCACGCTATTCGTGACCAGCAGCCAGGACGATTATCTCAAGGGCACCACCGACGGCGTGGTGTGCGACCCCTCGCTTGCGCCCGCGTGCACGGTGTGGTTCAACAGCAACGCGGGCCAGGGCGCGGGCCAGTTGATTTATGTACTCGTGGACGCACTGGCCGGCGGCAATATTGACCAGAACCCTGACACCTTCGGCGGCTCCGCGGCTTTCAACGACACGCCGCCCATGGATACCAGCGCGGCCGCGGACTGGCTCGTGGACAACTACAGCGTGGAAGCCGGACACGGCGACGAGCTTGGCGTGACCTTCACATTCACGGACAAGGTCACGAAAACAGACACATTCACCATTGATTTCCAGTGGGACGGCCAATCCCCGGACACCATCGCGTCCGCGCAGGTCACGGCCTGGGACGCCGCGGCCAAGAACACGAATTTCAGTTATTATCAATGGATCAATTATTCCAATCCCTATTTCGAGTGGGCCAACCCCGCGGACCGGCCCTACGGTGCGCTCCAGAGCAGCGGCTTCTGGCGCTACCAGTCCTGGTTGAGCACGGATCCAACCTTCGTGCCCAGCACCGCCACTCTTGCCAATTTCCTTGAAGCCACTGGCCCGCTCGAAAACGGAACCCAGTATTATGTCGTGGTCACCACGAACGACTATGTTACGAACTCCTCCACACCCACCGTGTCCTATGCGTTCCGTTACGACGGCGTGGACCCGATCTTCGATTACAACTCTCCGGCCACGGGAACACAAACCATCTGGTACAGCCAGGACCCGGGAGCAATCACAGACATTGATGTCTTGTGGTCCAGCGGCTCGCCCCTTGTGGATTACAACTACCGCATCAACGCAGGCGCATGGCAGAGCGTCTTCTCCGGTTCGCAATCCTCGGATTACACCAATGATTGGGCACTGAACTGGGCGCTGCTCCCCGAGGGGCCGAACAGCATCTCCATCTCCGCGCATGACGAATCCACGAACGGCGCCACGGAAACATACGCCGCCACAACAAGCGGGTTCCAGTTCCGCAAAGACATCAGCCCGCCCAACAACCCGGCCGCGCCCGTGAACGCCTGGGACCTGCCCGCGAAAGTCACGGCTTTCATCAACGGCGGAACCTACAATGTGCCGCAGCCTTACTTCGAGTGGGCCGCTCCCACGGACAACCCCGCAGGCGTTGACACCGTGGACAACGCAGGCGTCGCTGGCTACTATGTTGGCTTCAGCACAGACCCGAACTACAACCCGGCAACCGCCGAATACCAGACCGCGGCCACCTACACCGCAGCCACCGCGGCCGTTGAATGCACAACTTATTATTTGCGCATCCGCACCGGAGACAACGCCGTGCCCACCAACGGCTCCGCAGCCGCCACCGCGTTCCAGTTCCTTTATTCCCAGGCGCCGGTCATCAACGACAATCAGGCCGGCGACGACACCTGGTACAGCGCCAACCCCGGCGCGATTTACGATGTGGACGCCGAAGTCAATCCGCTGTGCGTTGGCAATCTGGATTATGGCCAGTACACCATATTCAGCGCGGCCGCGGGCGGGGGCGCGCTCATCAAGGACTGGACCAACTTCTACGGCCCAGGTCTCGGCGTGCAATCGTTCACATCCGCCTGGGGCATTACGGCCGGAGATTTCGCCCTGCTCCAGGAAGGCATCAACAATTACATATCCGTGCGCGCCAACGACGACATCGGCTCGTTCATTTCCTACAGCACCGATGTGTTTTACATTCGCAAGGACATCAGCGCGCCGGATCTGGTCGCCGCCGGAACCGTGGGAGCGTGGAAGGACGACTCCAAGACCGATGTTATGGTCAGCGGTAACATTTACGATTACGAGAACCCCTATTTCGAATGGGGCGAACCGGACGACAATCCCAACCCCGGAACGGCCATGAACGCGGGCGTGGCCATGTACTACGCCACGCTGTCCCTGGACCCGGCCGCGGACCCGTCCGTGGATCCCGATTCCGCAACCATGACCACCCGCGCATTTTACGCCACGCCCACTTCCTGCGGCGCGACTTACACGCTTATCATCGTGACCGAGGACGCGGCCACGCCCACGCCCAATCTGTCCGCGCCCGTGGCGCTCTTCGATTACTACCTCGAATGCAAGGCCAAACCCGATTACTTCGTGGTGCGTGCCGAGGAAGACGGCGCCATCACCGAGGACGCCGCCGTCACGGAATGGTGCGCGGGCGGCGCGTGCTCTCCGGCCTGCACGGGCAACTACTGCTCCAACACAACCAAAGCCATCACCGCAAAACCCGAATATGTAAAATTCGACAACGGCGGCCCCATTCAAGAGACGCTTACAAAACTCGCCGACAACACAGGCCCAGGCAATCTGCAGTGGTCATGGGACGCGGTCAACAACCGCATCATGCTGTTCAACGACCCCTCCGCAGCCACGGTGACCTATACGCCCGCGAACGGCAGCGAAAAGGTGTGCGCCTACATCTACGACGACACCGACACGCTCATTGCCACGGGCAAATATGCCAATGCGGATTTTGTCCTCGAACTGTCCCAGGCCCCGGGCAGCGGCAGCGACATCACCGAAAACCTGTCCTCCGCGGACACAGGCTTCAGTTCCATAAGCCTTGTGCCCGGCGGGAACATCAAATATCTCGACACCACTTATATCGGCGGCAAATTAAAGAAAGGCGCGGCGTGCGTGCGCCTCACCGCAGACAGCCTTCCAACGGACAGCCCCATGACCCCGTTGCGCGTGGACGGAACCCTGATTGATCCCGACACCAGCGCCACATATTCGCTCACACTCACCGCTGGCGCGTCCAGTCCCGCTTTCGTCACGATCCGCGGCAACGAAGGCGTGTCCGCCACGGACACCTCGTTCAGCGCGGTCACTGCGGTCACGGACATCTGGAACCCGTCGCCCAACGACCCGGACCTGACCATCACGCTCAATCCGGTTTGGGGCTTTGGCGGAGACCGCGTGGCTTTCGTGTCGCGACAGAACAATCCCTGCGGCGGCGCCGCGGCCACGGGCACCACACCCTTCGACAACTTCAATATTTACATCCGCACGCACAACGCGGGCGTGTGGACCGATTGCATCCGCCTCACGCGCAACACCACGGACGGCGCTACCTATTACGGCCCGCTCGCGGCCAGCGAGATCGCGTTCAGCCCGTCCGACGACAAGGTGGTGTTCGCGGCCACGGACATCGGCGGCACGGGCGCAGACCGGCTCTACTGGGTCAGCGCCACCAGCGCGTTCGCGGGTGCGGCCACGGGCACGCAGTTCGACATCGCGGTGAGCGACCCGCTCATGGCTCTCACCAACCTGGCTGCAGACGCCAACCCCGGCGACAACACCGTGACCGTCACCTTCCTGGACCCGGTTTTCGCCATTGGGCAGACCGTTTTCATCGGTGAGCAGGATTTCATGACAGGCGAATACACCGGCGGCGAAACCGCGGTCATCCAAGCGCTGGGCGCGGACACCATCACCTTCGACGCGCCGCTTGCCGGCGGCTACAGCGCGTTCACCGCGTCCACGCTCGGCATCGTGCAGTTCCCGGTCACCTACGACGCCGTGGGCCAGGCCCTGTCCCC
>JAGUYV010000499.1 GCA_020061125.1 bacterium
GGCGCCAGGCGCGGGACCTCGATGCGCGCGTGCGCGGCCACGCGGCCGTCCGCCACATGCGTGATTTCCACTGTCAGATCTTCGTATTCCGCGTGCCGGTCGTTGATCAGCCATATGTCCGCCTGGAACGGATCGCCCTGCGGGTATTCCTGGAGCGGATAGTCGAGGCTCACCAGCAGCGGGTTCATGGATTCGCGCACGGTGTGGTACGCAATCTTGGGCCGGCCGTAGTAATCGAGCACGCTCCAGCAGATTGCGGGCCATGGCTCGTTGAACTGCCAGAACATCACGCCCGAGGCCTTGTAGCGGCGGCGGCGCATGTGCTCGATGGCGACCTGCAGGCCCAGGGCCTGCATGCGCTGCGCGCCGTCTATGAATTCATCCAGGTTCGAGAACCCGGCCTGCTCCGCGTAGCGGAATATTTTGGACAACTGCGCGTGGTGATAAGTCCATACGCGGGCGTTGCGCAATTCGGGCGTTTCCGCGTAAAACCTGTCGAGCCTGCGCAGGGGACCGGCGAGGTCCATCAAATACTCCGCGGCCACATAGGGCATGGCCGGGGCCAGGGGCCAGAGATTCTCCTCGGGAATGAACTGTTCCAGCGACTCGCGCACGGGCGGAGCCTGAAGCCCGAACTCGGACAGGAACGACGCGGATTCCTCGCGGTATTCGGCCACATTGCCCATGGAGTGATGCACGATCCAGTTGTGGCGCTCGCCCAGAGTGGGCGACGCTTTCTTGAACGGGCGGCCGCCGCCGTGCAGGAGCACGATACGCTCGAGGTCCTCGAGAATGCGCTTGTTCCAGGACTGGCTTAATTCGTTGCCCCCGCAGAACATGACCACCGAGGGGTGGTTCTTGCAGGAGTGGACGATGGCCGAGGCTTCCTGGCGCAGCAGGCTGCGGAACCCGCGCAGCCGCGGATACGGCCGGTTCGGGCACGCCAGGGGGAATTCCTGCCACACGAGCAGGCCCAGTTCATCGCACAGGTCGTAGAAATCCTGCTTTTCGCACAGGCCGCCGCCCCACACGCGCAGCATGTTGACATTGGCGCCGCGCGCGCGCTCCAGCAACTGCTTGTATCGTTCGCGGTCCACCCGGCCCGGAAACGAATCCGCGGGCACCCAGTTCGCGCCGCGGATGAATTTTCGCCTGCCGTTGATCTCGAAAGTCCACTCGTGCTCGGGCCGGTCCTCATTCCAGAACAGCTCCACGGAGCGAAGGCCGAAGCGCGCCGACGCCGCATGCAGGGTTTCACCGTCGCGCTCCACGGCCATGCTCACGCGGTACAGGTTGGGGTCGCCCTCTTCCCAGGGCTGCCACAACCGCGGGTCGTCAACCGGGATGGCGGTGCGCACGGTGTTGGCGCCGGCCTCGAGCACGATGAGTTCGGTGCGCACGATTTCCGGCCCGCCCTGAAAATTGGCCGGGGCCAGGATGTAGCGCACCTCGGCTTCGCCGCGCCGCGCGGCGATGATGCGAGCGCTGATGTGGGCTTCCCAGGCGTTTTCGCCGATTTCCACGGGGTCGGCGTGGAACGACGAAATGAACGCATCGCCGCACTGGACCACGCTCACGCCGTCCCAGATGCCCATGGCGCGAATCGGGGGCGCGAAGTCCCACCCGAAGCTCATCTGGCACTTGGTGGTGGCGATGCGCTCGTTGAGGCGGCCGGTGTTGCGGATGCGCACGCAGATGATGTTGTTGCGCGCCACGCGGCGCGAGATGTCCGCGATGATGGGCGAGAACATGCCCGCGTGTTCGGCCGCCTTCACGCCGTTTACGAACACTTCGCACTCGTAATCCACGCCGCGCATGACCAGGAACGCGCGTTCGGCCGCGTCCGGGTCCAGCCGGAACTCGCGGCGGTACCACCAGTCGAATTTTTCGACCCAGCGGGACGACTCGTTCTGCAGGCCTATGAAAGGATCCTCGATGAGGTTGTTCCGGAGCAGGTCCGGGCGCACATTGCCGGGCACGCGCGCGGGATGCCATTTGCCGACTTCGTCCAGGCCGCGGCCGGGCCGCACATGGCCCATTTCCCACGCATCGCCGTCTAGCGAAACCACCTGGAATCCCATGTTTCTCACCCTCCCGGACCGGGGCCGGATTAAAAGATTATTTTATCACAGCATGGGACAAATTCCACCATGAAGGCGTGAAATGGAACGCGCGCGTTTGCTTGAAAGTATGGAAGGGGAACCGGGGCGCCCGCCGCGGCCGTCACCTGGCCAGAGGCAGGATGAAGGATACCTGCGTGCCCTTGCCGATCCGGCTGCTGACCGAGATGCGGCTGTTGTGCGCGTCGAGGATGTTCTTGACGATCACGAGTCCCAGTCCGCTGGTGCGATAGCCGCCGTCGGCCGTGCGCACCACCGAGGGATCCTTTTCTTCAAACAGCGAGTCCAGCTTTTCCTGGGGAATGCCAACGCCCGTGTCGCTGACTTTGATTTCCACGCAGTCGTCTTTTTCGGCCACGGACACGGTGATGGCGCCGCCGCGCGAGGTGAATTTGATGGAGTTGCGGAACAGGTTCAGCAGCACCTGTTCGATTTTCACGCGGTCGCATAAAACCACGGGCGAACCCTTGGGGAAATTGGCCAGGATGTTGATGCCTTCCTTGTAGGCCAGGGAATGCGCGCTCTCCACGGCCGTTCGCACGATGTCAATCACGGGCGACGGCTCGCGGTGGATGCGCATGGGCGCGCGGCCCGGCGCCATGGAGGCCATGAGATCCTCGACCAGCTCGCTCATGCGCTCAACGCTCTCCGCGGCGATGTCCAGATAGCGCTTCTGGTTGTTGTTCAGCTCCCCGAACACGCCGTCGCGCACATTGTCCACGGACCCGCGGATGATAGCCAGGCGCGTGCGCAACTCGTGCGCCAGTTTGGGCGCGGACACTTCCTGCGTGTGGCTCGCGCCGAAGCCCATGCGCTGCGTTGTTTCGCCGCTTGCCCGATTCTGTTCCCGTTCGTGGTGCCGGGCATTTTTTCCGGATCCGGTGCTTTCCGCCATGTCACCCTCTTATGCCAGTGTCCGCTTCCTGCGATCAATTTCCATGTTTCACCAAAATTATTGTATCGCCCGCAAACCCGTGTCAACGCGCCCTGTTCCACAAACAAGACATAGCCGGAAAAAGTTCACGCCTTGAGCGCGGTTCGTTGACGCGCATCCCGCGGCGCGGATAAGATCTCGAAAACGGAATCGTGCGCGATATCGGAAACGGAGACAGCCACATGCCGAAAAACGGGAGATGCCAGCCATTTGAAATCCGGGGCGTAATCGAGGGATTCTACGGCCCGCCGTGGACCCACGCGGCGCGGCTGCGCATGATTGATTTCATGGCCGGCGCCGGGTTCAACGCCTATTGCTACGCGCCCAAGGACGACCCCTTCCACCGCGAACGCTGGCGCGAGCCTTACCCAGCGGACGCCTTCAAAAAACTGGCGCAGCTCATTTCCCGGTGCAACGCCCGCGGAGTAGATTTCTGCTGGGCCGTCAGCCCGGGCCTGTCCGTGGCCTACACCAACGCCAAGCTGTTCAAAACCCTGGCGGACAAAATGCTGTCCGTGGCGGACAAAGGCGTGAAAACCTTCGCCCTGCTGCTCGACGACATCCCGCCTGAACTGGCGCACGCCGCGGACCGCAAGCGCTACGCGTCCCTTGGCCATGCCCACGCGGACTACGCCAACCGCCTGCACGAGCGCCTTCTCAAATCCATGCCCGGCTGCACGCTCTTTTTCTGCCCCACGGACTACATCGGCACGCAGTCCACGCCCTACCTCGAAGCCGTTGGCCCGGACATGGACCCGCGCATTCACATTTTCTGGACCGGCCCGCATGTGGTGAGCCGGAGCATCACGGCCGCGGACGCGCGCGCCATGGGCGAAATTCTGCGGCGCAAACCCCTGCTGTGGGACAACTATCCGGTCAACGACTACAACCGCAATGTGCTGAATCTGGGGCCGCTGCGCAACCGGGATCCGCAGCTCGGCGGCCTGCTCTCCGGGTGCTTCGCCAACCCCATGAATGAAGACGAAGCCTCGAAAATCCCCCTGCGCACCATGGCGGATTACATGAATGACCCCGGCGGATA
>JAGUYV010000163.1 GCA_020061125.1 bacterium
GCGCGCCGCCAGGCGCTGGCCGCCTCGCGCTTGTCGCCCAAGGCCCAGAACGCGTTGCCGAGGCGGAAATGAGCCTCGGGCGATTCTGGGTCCGCCTTCACGGCCTGCTCGAAGAACTTGAGCGCGCGCGAATACTTGCGGTCTTCGAAAAGAATGGTTCCCAGGCCGATGTATGCGTCCTGGTTGTCCGCGTCGAATTCCAGGGCGCGGTTGAATTCCTCCTCGGCGTCGGCCACGGGGTAGTCGCCGTGGTCCAGGTACGCCATGGCCAGGTTCACATGCGCGTTGGGGTATGTGGGGTCTATGGAGAGCGCTTTGCGGAAAGCGGCGATGGCCTCGTCAATGTTTTCGTCGTCGGCGTGGAGCATGCCCACAGCGTTCCATGCGGGCGCGTGGTCCGGGTCCAGAGCCAGGGTTCTCTGATACGCGGCGCGCGCCGCGTCCGGGTCGTCGCTGTCGTCGCACAGATTGCCCAGTTCGTAGAATAACTCCGGGTTGTCCGGTTCCAGGTCCGCGGCCTTTTGCAACGCCGCCAGGGCCTGGGGCGTACGCCCTGCCTCGGTATGGAGCTGGGCCATGAGCTGGAGCGAGGCGGAGTTGTTCAGCGGTTCGAGCAGGCCCAGCGCCTGGTCCGCGCCTCCTGTGTTGATGAGCCATGCGGCCAGGGCCAGGGCTGTGCGCTCCGTATCAGGCTCCAGTGCGCGCGCCCTTCGGATCACCGCCCCGGCTTCATCGAAGCGCCGCAGATACAAGTATGCGTTTCCCAGCCCCAGCAGCGCTTCCACATCGGTCATTGCGCCCTTGAGCCGGGCCTTGTACGCCTGAATCTGATCGTCTATGGTTGATGCCATTGATTACCCTTTCAAAGCATTTGAGAAATTATAGCGCAAATGCGGATGCGCACACACGGGCATTTCTATGCCGATGGGGAATCTTCGACAGGCTCCAGATGCGTGATCACATCGGCCACATCCGGGCCGAGTTCATACAGGCGGCGCTTGACGGCTTCGGAGATCTCATGGCCGCTGCGCACGGACAGGTCCGGGTCCACAAGCACATGCAGATCAACGAGGATGCCGTACCCCAGGCGGCGGGTGCGCAGCTTGTGAATCTGCTTCACCCCCGGGGTTTCTTCCGCAATCTTGTGAAGCTGTCCACGAATTTCCGGGTCCGCGCCCGCGTCGGACAGCTCACGCAGCGCGGGCATGATTATGCGGCCAGCGGCCTGGAGGATCAGCACCATGACCACCAGTGCGCCGATGTGGTCAAGAAAGTACCAGTCCGGGAAAATGATGGCCGCGCCCACGGCGGCCGCGGCGGGGATGGAGCTGAATGCGTCCGAGCGGTGATGCCAGGCGTTGGCGATCACGGCGGAGGATTTCATGCGGCGTCCCGCGGCCACGGTCCAGCGGTACAGCAGTTCTTTGCTCACAAGGGAAACCAGCGCCGCGATCAAGGCCACAATACCGGGAGGGGGGTGATGCTCGCGGATTGTGCTCAAGGCCTCGTATCCGAGACCAACGGCTACGGCGGCGAGCGCAAGGCCGATGAAGAGGGACACCAGGGCTTCTATGCGCTGGTGTCCATGCGGATGATCCTGGTCCGGCGGCGCGCTCCAGAACCGCACTCCTACAATTACGGCCACATCTGTGACGCAATCGCTCAAACTGTGTACGCCGTCAGCAATCACGGCCTGGCTGTTGCCAAGCAAGCCCGCAAGAATTTTGCCCACAGTCAGCACGACATTGATTATCATGCCCCACCAGGTGATGCGGCGCACTTCGTTAATCAGCGATTCCTGTTTCATGGTTGTCACGCCAATCTCCGGATCCGGCGAGTTCAAATTCCTGATTATACTTCCGCTCAAATGCCGCCGCAATCGTGCGCGCGCGCGATTTTTTTCACGAGTGTCAGTTCCGGCGCTGCGGGTTTATGATTTCATTATGAAAAACAATGCACCGTGCGGGAGGAGTCAAGCGAGATGAAGCGGAGACATGCGGCCACGGCGTTTCTGGGGCTGTTCATGCTCATGGCCCTGGGGTTTTGCGTGTGCTGCGAGCAGGGCGCGCGCGTGGCGCGCGGCGCCGAGTCCAGCAGCGAACAGCCGGTTCCCGCCAGGGCGCAACCGCCGTCCGGGTACTCCGGCGCGCCGGTCTGGAAGCCCGCGACGGATCGCGACACATTCCTCTATAATCTGTCTCTTGCCGCCATCGAGCGCACCCGCCACGAGGTGGAATATGATCCCGCGTACATGGTTCTGGACTATCCCGGCGGGGATGTGCCGGACAACAAGGGCGTATGCGCGGATGTGGTGGTGCGCGCATACCGCGCTCTGGGCATTGACCTGCAGGTGGATGTGCACCAGGACATGAAGGCGAATTTCAGCCGTTACCCCAACCGTTGGGGCCTCAAGCGCCCGGACAAAAATATCGACCACCGCCGCGTGTTGAACCTCATGACACTGTTTTCGCGCAAGGGAACCGTTCTGCCCGTCACGGACAACCCCGCGGATTACCTGCCGGGCCATATCGTGTCCTGGGACCTCAACGGCAAAGGGCTGACGCATATCGGCATCGTCACGCATGTGCGCGGGTCCGGCGGCCGGTTTAAAATCGTGCACAATATCGGACGCGGCCCGCATCTCGAAGATGTGCTTTTCGACTGGAAAATCATCGGCCACCACACATATTTCGGCGACAAAAAATTCAATGCCGAAGGCAAGCGCATCCCGTGACCGCCTTCACGCCGCGCCTCGCCGCGGGGTATAATATGGTCCGGCCGTTGCGGCAATTTTCCTTGCCTGGAGACGCATCATGAAAAGACTCGTTTTCGCTCTGTTGCTAATCGTTTTTTGCGCAGTTTGCGCGCCCGCGCAGGAAACCGTCACGCTCTCGGTCATGAGCATCAATTTGCGTCACAATTCCGACTGGTGGGAAGAGCGCTTCCCGCTCATCGCGGATGAAATCGCGCGCCTCAAGCCGGACCTCATCGGGCTGCAGGAAGTGGAGATTGGCGTGAATCAGTCCCGCGTGCTTCTGGACCTTGTGGCGGAGCGCGATCCCGCACTGAAATACGAGTTTTATGAGCAACTCAAAACCGGCGTGGACATGATCTCGGGCGAGGGCGTGGCCATCTTCAGCCGGTATCCCATGACCGCGCGCAAAATGCGCGATCTGCAGCACGGGCGCCCCGTGGTTGCGGCCCGCATACAGGTCAGCGAGTCGCTTTCCGTGGATTTTTTCAACACGCACCTTCACCATCAGGGCGGCGACGAAGTGCGCCTGCCGCAGGCGCAAAAGGTCACGGATTTCATGGACAAATTGAGCGCGGGCCGGCTCGCGTTTCTCACCGGAGACATGAACGCGCGGGATGATTCGCAGACCATCGCGCACTTTTTATCCTCGGGCCTCGAGGACGCTTATACGGCCGTGCATGGAACCGATCTCGGGCAGGATGACATGACCTCACCTATTTTTCTGGCCCAAACGCCCGTGCCCCAGAGTCCGGCCAACCGCATTGATTATGTGTTCTACACGCAGCCCGAAAACGGTCCGCGCGTTACAGAGGTGCGCCGCGCCGAGGTGTGCTTCCGCAACCACAATGAAAAGGGCCTGTACCCTTCGGACCATCTGGGCGTGATCGCGGAATTCGAGATTGCGGCAGCCCCAGCCGCGGCCGGCCCGGTTCTGTACATCTTCGCGCACCAGGACGACGAGTCGCTGATCATCGCCAAAATGCGTAGTGACGCGCGCTCCGGACGCATCGTGCACGCCATCTGGATCACCGACGGCAGCGGCACCGCGGACCCGGTTCTCCGGGACGCGGAGTCCCGCGGCGTCATGAAACACATCGGCGTGCCGGACGCCAACATTCACTTTCTGGGCTTCAAGGACCGCGAATCCTGGAAATCCCTGCCCGAAGTTCATGCCGCAGTGCTGCGCATCGCAAATGCGGTTCAGCCCGTGGAGATCGTGGCCAATGCCTACGAGGGCGGCAACATAGACCACGATGTGGCGTCGCTCATGGGAACCCTTACAGCCAAAGCCGTGCCCTCGGTCAAGGCGTTCTTTGAGTTTCCGCTCTACAATTCGTGGAAAGGACAGTACCAGGTCAACAAATTCATCCCGCGCGACGATGTGGAAACCCTGTACACGCCGCTTGACGCGGAACTCGGCCGCCTCAAGATGGAGGTCATCGAAATGTACCCCACGCAGGCGGAAATCGTGGACACGCTCAAGCTCATGATAGACAAGAACAAGCTCAAGAAATACGGCGAGCCGTACCGCCCCGCGCCCGCGCATGACTATATGCAGCGGCCCATGCAGGGCGCGCTTCTATACGAGGGCAACGCCCGCAACCCCGTGTCGTTCGAAGACTGGTTGAGCGCCGTGGGGCCGTTTTTGCAATCCCTGAAATAAAAGTATGCCGAATAGGGACAACGCTCGCGGGCAAATTTCCATGGTGCGGAACCGCGCGGCGCCGTGCGCGTGTTATAATTACGCCGTAAAAACTGCCGGCAAAAAACATAAACCAAAAACGGGAGGGTATCTGACATGGCCACAGCAAAGAAGACATCCAAAAAGAAAAGCGCGGAAGCGGCTGCGCCCGTGCAGCACAAACTGTTTGAAGCCCACGCCGGGCACGCCAATCACCTGTGCGAACTGGTATCCAAGCGCCAGATGGCCAAAGTGGCCCGCGCCGCCAAGGACGCCAAATACATCTGCCACATCTGCGGGCGCGGCGCAAGCAAGGCCTCAAGCCTCTGCGAGCCGGTGGAAATCTGATTCACAGGTTTTTTGCAGTCAATCAATACAAAAGAAACGCCACCCGATTAAGGGTGGCATTTTGTTTACAACACCGAATGCAAACGAATAGCGCGGGGCGCTGTGAAACGGCCTTGATTTACTCCCCATCGTCCGGTTGCGCGGATCTGGGCGCGGAACGCTTGAGGACCTGGGGCGCTTCGCGTACGGAATCCGGGTCCTGCTCCGGAATATCGCCGGTCGAGGTCTCGGTGTCTTCGGGATCCTCGATTTCAATGATGACCGCTGGCGTGGCCTGGCCCGCCTCGGTCCCGTCTTCGAGGATGTCTTCGCCGGACAGCTCCACGGCGTCGGGGTCCTCGATTTCCTCGGGTTGGGGTGGGGCCGCAGCCATGTTGAAGCCGCGGCGCTGGAGTTTGACATTTTCCATGACATCGCGCCACATGGCCGCGGGGACCAGGCCGCCGGTGATGCAGTTGCGCGTGGACTCGGGCGGGCACAGGGGCTTGTTGTCGTCGTAGCCGAGCCATGCGGCGGCGGCAACATCCGGGTTGAAGCCCACGAACCAGGCGTCGCGGTAGCTGCTGGTGGTGCCGGTTTTGCCCGCGGCCAGGCGGCCTGTGCGCGCGGCGCGGCCTGTGCCGCGGCGTATAACATCTTCAAGAGCCGGAATGATGGATGCGATGGCGCCGGGGTCGAGCACGCGCGGTCCGGCGCTGCGGTCTCGGCGGTAGATGACATTGCCTTCGGAGTCGCGGATCACATTGATGGCGTAGGGCTTGACGCGGTGGCCGCCGTTTGGCATGGCCGCGTACGCCACGGCCATTTGCAGGGGCGAGGCCGATGCCGCGCCCAGGGACAGGGGCGCGCTGGCTTCCATGGGCGCGTCCATGCCCAGCTCGCGGCACAGCCGGATGACATTGCGCTCACCCGCGGCGTGGCCCACGCGCACGGCCGGGATGTTCAGGGACTTGACCAGGGCTTCGTGCCATGTGACCAGGCTGCCGTCGCCGTAGCTGCCGCCATAGTTTTTGGGGCAATATCCGCCGATGCAGTAGCGGCTGTTTTCCACGGTGTCGGACATGGAATGTCC
>JAGUYV010000252.1 GCA_020061125.1 bacterium
CGGACGCGGGCGCCACGCGCTGCGCCGTGTTCCGCGCAGGGCAATACCTGTCGCTGAAAGTGGACATCAATGGCGTGCGCATCACGCGTCCGTACTCCATTTGCTCCAGCCCGGACGACGCGCTCAACGGCCGGTTCTATGAGATCACCATCCGCCGCAAAGAGGGCGGATTCCTAACAGAGCACATCTGGAATTCATGGGGAGAGGGGACCAAGATCGAAGCCTCCGGCCCCTGCGGGTTTTTCTATTACGAACCCCTGCGCGACAGCGCGGATCTCGTGGGCCTGGCCGGGGGCAGCGGCATCACCCCGTTCCGGGCGCTCATGAAAGACATCACCACTAACCATCCGGAAGTGCGCATGACCCTTCTGTACGGCGTGCGCAATGCCGGAGAAAAAATGTTCGCGCGCGAGTTCCGGGACTTGAGCCGCGAATCCGGAGGGCGCGTCAAGGCGTATTTCGTGGCCAGCGAACCCGGTGACGGCTGGGACGGACCCACGGGGTTTCTGACCGCGGATCTCATCACAAGCCTGGCCGGGCCGCCCGAGGGCAAGACCTTTTTCATTTGCGGTCCGCAACCCATGTACAATTTCCTGGACAAAGAACTGGCCGCGTTCAACCTGCCGCGCCGCCGCGTGCGCCGCGAGGTCTTCGGCGAACTCACGGATGTGACCGTGTTCGAGGATTACCCCAGAGAGCTGGCCGGAGAAACATTCGAGATCATCGTGCATGCGGGGCGGCGCGTGCTCACCGTTCCCGCCAAAGCCACGGAGAGCATTCTGGTGTCTCTGGAGCGGGCCGGGCTGAACCCGCCCAGCCAGTGCCGAAGCGGAGAATGCGGGTTCTGCAACACCATCTTGCTCAACGGCGGCATCTTCGTGTCGCCGGAGAACGACGGCCGCCGCAAGGCCGGGATCAAATACGGGTATTTCCACCCATGCTCGTCGTACCCGGTGTCGGATCTGGAAATCAAACTCAACCCCGCAATGCATGCCGGGTAGGGGCTATGGTTTACGGCGGCTTTTTTGCCTGCACCGGTTTGCTCCGACGGTTTTCTGTCATAATTGTTAAGGCAGATCAACTGTATGTATATTCATAATCCGGGCCATCACGCGCACGGATTTCCATTAAAAGAGACTGGCATGGAGTGAGTCAGACCATGAGTGAACGCCGAAGGATGCTGTTTCTGTTGTTCCTGATGATAGCATGCTGCGCCGCCGTGGGCAGCGCCATGCTGGTCTTTTTATACAAAGCGGCTTTCCGCGAACAGAAAATGCGGCTGACCGAAGTCGCACAGAGCCAGGCGCGAACCATGGAAACTGTTGCGGTTCACGACCAGAAGTTTGTTGATTCATATATCGAGAAGGGGGAACTCCGCTCGTCGCCGTTTGAAATCACTCTCGGCCAGTTCCGGGAGGCGAACCGGAGATTCAAAGGATTCGGGCGCACCGGCGAATATACGCTGGGAATGAACGAGGGCAACAACATCGTCTTTCTGCTTAGCCATAAACACAAGGGGATGGGTGACAGGAGCAGAATTCCCTTTGACTCGGGATATGCGGAGCCGATGCAGCTTGCCCTGCAGGGCAAGTCCGGCGTGATTGTGGGCAAGGACTATCGGGGAGCAGTCGTTCTCGCGGCGCACGAGCCGGTGCGCATGCCCGGAGGCCGGATGCTTGGCGTGGTGGCCAAGATTGACATGACCGAAATCCGCGCGCCGTTTGTGAGGGCGGGGCTGCTGGGAGGCGCAATATGCTTTATCGCCGTGGCCGCGGGCGCGCTCGCGTTTGTGCGCATTGGCAGGCCCGTGCTGGATCAGCTCGAAAAGTACGCCCGTGAACTGGAAGAGGAAATCGAGGAGCGCGAGGCCCAGCAGGAGGAACTGGCCAGAAGCGAACACCGTTTCCGCGTGATTTTCGAGACTGCGGCAAGCATGATCACCTCGGTGAATGCGCAGGGGGTCATCGTTGACTGCAACGGAAGGGCCAGAGACTTGCTGGGATATGAGCGCGAGGAACTGATAGGCCAGCCCATGGGCAAGATCATTCACCCGGACACTTTGGCCCGCGCGCAGGAGTCGCTTAAAACCATTCTTTCCACAGGGTCGGCTTCGGACAAGGAATACCGCATGGTGCGCAAGGACGGAACGGAGATTGATGTGTCCATCAATTCGTCCGGCGCGGGTCCGAACGAGCAGGGATTCGAGCGCACGATTTGCCTTATCGAAGATATCACGGACCGCAAGCGCGCGGAGCGCGCACTGCGGGACAGCGAAGCCAGGTTCCGCGAGCTGACCGAGAGCCTCCGGGATGTGTTCTTCGCGATGGACCGCTCCATGAAAATCACATACTGGAACAAAGCCGCGCATGCGTTTACGGGCATCGCGCCCGAGCAGGCGCATGGCCGTCTTGTCCAGGATCTGTTCCCGCCGGACACTTCGCTCTCCGATGAGGATTTGTACAGGAGTGTGATGGACAACCGCGAATCCAGGCGCATCAATACCTTTTACAACAGCCGCGTTCTGGATATGAGCGTGTACCCGTCGTCCCATGGTCTGTCCGTGTTCGTGCGGGACATCACCGCTCAAAAACAGATTGAAGAAGAGAGCCGGAAATATCTGGCTCAACTGCGGCAGTCGCAGAAACTCGAGGCCGTGGGGCAGATGGCGGGGGGCATGGCCCACGATTTCAACAATATGCTCACGGTGATCTTGAGCAGCGCCGAGTTTGCGCTCATGAGCCTGCCCGCGGAACACCCCGTAACGCCGGATCTCAAGGAAATTCTGCGCGCCTGCGAGCGATCCCGGGATCTGACCATGAAGCTGCTCACCTTTGCGCGCAAGGACAAAATCAATGTGCGCACCGTGCCCATCGCCGAGGTGATTGATGAACTTGTGGCCATGCTTGACCGCAGCCTGCCCAAGAAAATCCAGATTAAAACCATCCTCAATCACGAATTGGCCGTGCATGTGGACGCCAACCAGATTCAACAGGCCCTCTTGAATGTGTGCAACAACGCCGCGGACGCCATGCCCGAGGGCGGCGATCTTGTGATCGAATGCAATGATGTCCATTTTGACAGTCAGCTTTGCCCGACATGCGGCAAGCCTCTGAAACCGCGCTACTGTCAGATCCAGATTACCGACACAGGACCGGGCATTCCTGCGGACTTGATCCAAAAAGTCGTGGAGCCGTTTTTCACCACAAAGGAGATCGGCAAGGGCACGGGTCTTGGCCTGTCCGTGTCGCTCGGCATTATCGAGAATCATGAAGGGCACTTGCACATCTATTCCGAACCGGGGCGCGGCACATGCGTGCGCATTTACATCCCGTTTGCGGAGGATGCGGAAACGCAACAGGCGCGGGAGCCGGACCTGACCATGCTGCGCGGAACCGAAACAGTGCTAGTGGTGGACGATGAAGAGAGCGTGCTCAAGGCGGCAAGTCGCCTGCTTTCGTCAGCCGGGTATGCGGTCCTGCTCGCCGGAGGCGGAGCCGCCGCCATGGAACTGTACGAAAGGCATGAGAGCGACATCAAGGCCGTGCTGCTCGATCTCATCATGCCCGAAATGGACGGCAGCGATGTGTTTCATGAACTCAAACGCCGGGGATCACAAGCAAAAATAATTCTTTGTTCTGGATACAGCATGAACGGTCAGGCGGGCGAACTCATCAGCATGGGCGTGGACGGATTTCTCCAGAAACCCTTTTCCGCGGAATCCCTGTTGAAAGCTCTGCGCAACGCTTTGAACGCATGAACGCGCAGTTGCAACGCAAATCCCGGATGCGCCAGGCTTGGGAAAAAATTACAGATATTTTTTTGTAGGAATTCTACTGACACGATACGAGTCCATCGGCAAACTGTATTATTTGTGTGGTATATTGTCCTGTTTGTCCGGCAATTCCGGCGGGTTTTCAACACGCTTTCAATATATTGCCTGATTGTCTTGTTTTCATTTGAATTTTCCCTCTGCAAATGCAAATAATTCAGTGTACTGTTGCGCAAATACTAAATACGGGTTACATACAGGCGAACCATTCGTGTCTGTGTCCGGCCTCTCTCCCGCGACCCTGTCCCCGCCCTTCCTCCGTACCGGATTGCCCGTAAAAAGGAGCATGTGCTATGAGAAAGGGTATGTCCATGAAAGCGAAATTGATTGTGTACGGCCTATTGTTGACCGGCTTGCCACTGGTCATCGTGTTCCTCGTCACCTTTACCCAGAACCGGGCCATGGAAAATGTGGCTGCTGTTGAAACAACCCGAATGGCGTACACGGATCTGGATCATGTGGCCCTGGGCGTGAATGCGCTTGTGCTGTCGCATGAAGCGGCCATACAGAAGCTGGATTCCGGGCTGCAGGAGCAGGCGCGCAAGAACGCCATGGAGGCCATGCGCAAGGAGATCATGAAGATCCAGGTTGGGGAAACCGGTTATGTGTATGTGCTGGACAGCAAGGGCAACTATGTGATTTCCAAGGGTGGTGAGCGCGACGGCGAGAACATCCTGGAGGCCAAGGACGCGAGCGGCGAGTACATGATCAAGGAAATTCTGCGCAAAGCCCACGCCCTGGGGCCGGGAGAAGTGGGCGAGCACAAATACATGTGGCAGAACAAAGGCGAAAATCAGGCGCGGGAGAAAGTGGCCCGCCTGGTCTATTACGAACCCTGGGACTGGATCATCGGCGCGGGTTCGTATGTGGAGGAATTTTATCAGGGCCGCGATCAGGTCAAAGCTATCGGAGCGCGGAGCAACTGGCTCATCGGCGGCATCGGAGCGCTGGCGCTTGTCCTGGCGGCCCTGACATGGTTCCTCACGGCCGGGCGCATCTCGGGCCGCATCGCCCGTGTGGTTCACGGGTTGAGCGACGCCTCGGATGAAATCGCCAGCGCGTCCAACCAGGTTGCGGATTCGTCACAGGCCATGGCCCAGGGCGCGTCCGAGCAGGCCGCATCCATTCAGGAGGTCTCCTCGTCCGTGGAGCAGTTGTCCTCCATGACGCGGCAGAACGCGGACAATGCGGAGCAGGCCAATTCCCTGGCGCGCCAGGCTCTGGAGGCCGCGGACAAGGGCAACTCCATCACGGTTTCCATGGCCCAGGCCATGGACAAAATCTCGACCTCCGCGCGCCAGACCTCCAAGATTATCAAAACCATTGACGAGATCGCGTTCCAGACCAATCTGCTCGCGCTCAACGCGGCCGTGGAAGCGGCGCGCGCGGGCGAGGCCGGCAAAGGATTCGCCGTGGTGGCCGAAGAAGTGCGCAACCTGGCCCAGCGCTCGGCGCAGGCCGCGCGCGACACCACGGATCTCATCGAAGGCTCGGTCAAGAACACGGACGACGGCGCCACCTATGTCATCGAGTTGAGCGAGGCGTTTGTGAATATCGTGGACAGCAACACCAAGCTGTCGAACCTGATCGCCGAGATCGCCGCGGCCAGCAAGGAGCAGTCCGCAGGCATCAGCCAGGTGAACACGGCCATGGGCCAGATGGACAAACTCACGCAGCAGAACGCTGCCAACACCGAGGAAGCCGCGTCCGCGGCCGAGGAAATGCACGCCCAGGCCATGAGCCTGAATGCTCTTGTGGAAACGCTGATCAGCATCGTGGGAGGCGTGTCCGAGGCAACTAATCAATCCGTGGTTATTCCGCAGCAGCAGCAACTCGCAAGGCGGGCGGCAGCGGGCGCCGCAGCAAAAGGCGGCGTGGCCTTGCGCCACTCCGCAG
>JAGUYV010000467.1 GCA_020061125.1 bacterium
CGCGCCGGCCGCGGCGCAGGAGGGCGCCTCGCCCGAGCCGTACCACTCGCCCGAGGGCAAGCGGCAGGTGGGCGTGGAAGTGTTCGCCATGAAAAAGGTGGCGTTCAGCGGCCTTCTCGAAGCAGAGGCCGGGTGGGCCAAAATGAAGAACACAAACGGCACGAGCGACGCCGCATCCGACATCGTGCTGGCCACCGCACAGCTCGGCTTTGAAACCGATGTCACAAGCAATGTCAAAGGCACCCTGGTGCTCCTGTGGGAGGAAGACGACACCGAACCCGTGACCGTGGATGTGGGCACGCTCGCATGGAAGGGAGACAACGGCTTCGGCATCGCGGCCGGGCGCATGTACCCGCCCTTCGGCACATTCAATTCGCATTTCATTTCAGACCCGCTCACTCTGGAACTCGGCGAAATCCAGGAAAGCGCCCTGCAATTCACCATAGAGCCGTCCGAGAACTTCGACGCGTCTCTGACCTTCGCCAACGGCGGCATGGACAAAACCGGCGCCAGGGACCACATCAGCGACTGGGTGCTGCGCGCGAACCTGCACGGTTCAACCGCGGGTCAAGGGACCCTCGATTTCGGCGCGCAGTACATCAACGACATCGCGGACACGGACTCGGCGCTGTTCGACCCGGCGACATCCGCGGGCCTGGCCGACGGCACGGCCAAAACCGTGGGCGGCCTGGGGCTGAACCTGGACTACGCCAACGGCCCGATCATGATTAGCCTGGAATATGTGGGCGCAACCCGCGAATTCGACCCCGCGGATCTGCCCGGCGCATCCGCGGGCACGGGCCTCAAACCCCGCACCTGGAATTTCGAGCTTGGCTATCTGGTGAATGAAAACCACGAGCTTGCCGTCAGGTACGAAGGCAGCGACGACTTCTCCGGCTTCCCCAAATCCCAGTGGGGCATTGACAGCACCTGGTCCCTGGGCGAGGGCCTTTCGTTTTCGCTCGAATACCTCTACGGCTCGTTCGACAGAAACCTGAACACGGTGAGCAAGCGCCACATGTTCACCTCGCAGCTCGCCCTGGAGTTCTGACGCGCCGCGGCGAGCATTGCTCAACCCATGTTATCGGACCGCGCCTCTTCCGGGGCGCGGTTTTTCATTGACAAACATTTTGCCCCGGCGGAAAATACGAAGTGCCGTTCAAGTCTTGGTTCACGCGGAAAGGATTTCTCTCCATGACACAACAGCCCGACACTACGGACTACGCCATCAACACCGTGGCCTGCGACCCCTACGCCACATTTCTGGGCATCAAACTGCTCGAATGCCGCCCGGCCTATGCAAAGCTCGAACTCGAGGTGCGGCCCGAGTTCTGCAACGCCGTGGAGCGCGCGCACGGCGCACTGGTCTACGCCATGGCCGACCAGGCCTTCGCCGTGTCCTGCAACTCCTGCGGCCAGCGCGCCATGGCCCTCAATGTGACCATCCACTACCACGCGGGCGCACCCATCGGAACCAAGCTCATCTCCGAGGGCAAACCCGTGATGCAGCGCCGCAAGATCAGCCTGTGGGAGCTGACCGTGAAAACGGACGATGGAACGCTTATCGCCACGGCCACGGGTACGGCGTATCACAAGTCCTGATCAATTGCTGCGTGGCAATGCCTCATCAAGCCGGCAAATGCACGGGGACAATTTCTCTTTCCATCCTTTTCCAGTTACAATGATGGGCATGAAAGTTCGCAGCGTTCTAACATTGCGCATTGCCCTTTTCTGCACGGCGCTGTGCCTGTGCCTGGTTTCCTGCCGCGGCGCGGCACAGGACTCCGGGAACGGCGCAGCCCCCGCAGCTCCTGCCCCCGTGACCGAACCCGCAAATGCGGGCAGCCCGGATCTGCCGCTCGACGCCGTCGCTGCGGACATGGGCCTCGAATGGCCCCTGCAAAACATATCGCTCATGGTTGACAAAAAGGATCGAACCATATCCCTGTACAGCGGGGACACACTTGTGAAATCCTGGCCCGTGGCGTTCGGGAGCAGCCCGCGGGGACACAAAACCCGCGAGGGCGACAGCCGCACGCCCGAGGGCGTTTATTACATTTTCAAATACACCAGCCCTTCGTTCGGCCGCTGCTTCTACATCGCCTATCCCAATCTGCGGGACGCGCAGCTCGCGCTGGACAGCGGCCGCATCACCAAAGGTCAGTTCAACCGGATCAAGTCCGGCATCAGTAAAAAACAGAAACCGCCGCACGACACGCCACTGGGCGGCCTCATTCTCCTGCACGGCACCAAGGACCGCTCGCAAACCGGCCTCACGGACACGGACTGGACCCTGGGCTGCATCGCCATGGAGAACCGGCACCTGCTGGAACTTCTCGACGCCGTGCCCGACGGCGCCAAACCGCGCCTCACGATCCGGCCCTGGCCCGAGGAATAACCCGGTCCGCCGCCGGCATACGCACACTGGAGCGCCCTGCCCTTGCAAGTCCGCGAAACACAATACAAAACCGGCATCGCAATCCCGGGCTTTTCGTGCCTGGACGCCGCGGCCATGCGCCGCCTGATCGCCCTGTGCCACGCCCTGGACCGCTCCGGCCAGCGCGTCACGCTCATCTTCCACGGGTTGACGGAACAGGAGAAAAAGCAATTTCTGCGATTCCGAACCGCTGGCGCCCCGGCCCTGGTGCGCGCGCATTTCCGCAGCTTCCAGGCCCCGATCAACCGGAACATCCGCATCGCGGCGCTATCGAACGACGAACCCAAATGCGCCCCGCGCCAGGATTTCATTGTTTCCTCGGCGTGGAAATCCGCGGAGTGGGCGGATTCCCTTTTCGTGGACAGGGGCGTGAAACTGCACCTGTGCGGCCTGGAGCCGGAAACCATTCTCGACGACATGCGGGCGCGCGCCGCGCTGCGCGTTCCGGCCATTAAAATCGCGCTCACTCCGTTCTGGAGCGACCGGGTCCGCGCTGCGGGCGAATTCGTCCACCCCCTGCACGGCCCGTGGCTCGACGAGGACTGGGACGCCGCGGCC
>JAGUYV010000079.1 GCA_020061125.1 bacterium
GAGGTTTTGCCGTCGAGCCGCGCGCAGCACACGATTTTGATCTTGTGCTTCACATGGTCGAAGATCAGAATGGCGTCCGTGAACACGAGGCACATGTCGGGCAGGCGCAGGTCGTCTTTGGGCGCGCCGGGCAGGGCCTCGATGTGGCGCACCACATCGTAGCCCATGTAGCCCACGGCGCCGCCGATGAACGGGGGCAGGCCTTCGGCGCCCGCAACCTTGAGGTCCTTGAACTCGCGGCGCAGGGCATCAAACGGATCGCCCTGTCCGGCCGCGCCGCCGATCTCGTACGCGCCGTCCTTGCTTTTGAAAATCGCGCGCGGGTTCACCCCGAGGAACGAGTAGCGCGCGGTGCGCTCGCCGCCCTCCACGCTTTCCAGCAGGAAGCTATGCCCGCCGTCCGCGGCCATGTTCATGTAGGCGCTCACCGGAGTCAGCAGGTCCGCCAGAACCTCGGTGTGCACCGGGATTACATTGCCCCGGGCCGCCAGCTTTTCAAATGTCTTGAAATCCGGAAATATCTGTTGAGCTTTCATTCGCGTCACCTGTTCATTCGTAATGTATAAATACCTTGGGAGAAAAAAACAAAGGGCCGCCGGTCACAGGGACCGGCCGCGCCAGGGCCAACGGTTGGCGCGCCAGAGGATGTGCGAAGGAAAAGAAAAAACAGGAGGAATCAGGCGGAGCGTTCCGCGCTGAAAATCGTTGTGAGCCTGGACCACCCCATCAGAGGCTGGCCTCCTTGAGCACTTTCACGGCTTTCTGAATCGTGTCTTCGCCCTTGAAGATGTAGGAGCCGGCGACCAGGTAATCCGCGCCCGCGCCCACCACATCCCGCACCGTGCCGCGGGATACGCCGCCGTCCACGCCCACCAGGGCGCGCAGGCCGCGATTGTCAATCATTGTACGGCATTCCGCGATTTTGTCCAGCAACGGAATAAAATTCTGCCCGCCGAACCCCGGATTCACGGTCATGATCATGACCATCCACAGCTTGTCGAGCACATATTCGAGCACATTGAGAGGCGTGTGCGGGTTGAGGGCCACTCCGGGCTGTTTGCCGGCCTCGGCGATCTGCTGAATCACGCGGTCCAGGTGCGGGCAGGCCTCGGCGTGCACGGTGATGCTCTGCACCGCGTCCAGGGCGAACTCGGAGATGAACCGGCCGGGGTCGTGGATCATGAGATGCACATCCATGGGCAGGGGCGCGGACGGCGCGATGGAGTTCAGCACCACTTGGCCGAACGAGATGTTAGGCACGAACATGCCGTCCATGACATCCACATGCAGGGTGTCGCATCCGGCGTCGCGCAGCGCGTTCATGTCCTGGCCCAGGCGCGTGAAATCCGCGCTAAGAATGGATGGGGAGATAATCAGTTGTTTGCTCATGTTCCGCGGCTTTCGTTGAATTTCAGAACTTGACCTGCTGTTCGAGGCGTCCGTTGATGAAAACTTTGACGAACACATCGCCGCGGCCTTCGAGGGACAGGGGCACGGTTTCGCCGCCGTTGTGGCTGCCCCTGTAGGCCTCGCTGCGCCCGTTGCGGTCCACCACTTCGACCACGACCTCGCTTCCGTCCTGGGTCACGGTGACATTCACATTCTTCTTTTTGAGTTTGTAGTCCGCGGCGTTGTCCCCATCATAGAAGGGGTCGTCATCCGGAGACACGCCGCCGTTGTCCGCGCCGCCGTCCGCAGGCTCGGCCACAAAAATCTGCACATCGCCCATGGACTTGGTGTTGACCCTTGTGCCGGGCAGGATGCTCTGCGACACCACCACGCCGACCTCATAGGCGTTGGTGGGCACGGACTTGATGTCCCCGTACGGAATGCCGTTTTCCGCGAGGATGCGGTGCACATCGTTGATGTTCTTGCCGATGAGATCGGGCATGTCAATTTCACGCGGCTCGGGGCCGTTGCTTACGAACAGCTTGATGAGCTTGCCGGTGCTGCTTTTCTCGCCGGGTTTGGGAACCTGGTCCACCACATGGTCCAGGGCCACGCTTTCGCTGTACTCGCGCTCGATCTCCACGCGGAAGCCCATGTCCTTGGCGAGCTGTTCGGCCTCTCGCAGGGGCATCTTGCGCAGGTCGCGCACCACAAGATCCTGGTCGCCCAGGCTCACGATGAGCTTCACCGTGCGGCCAACCTTGACTTTTTTGCCCGCGGGCGGATCCTGGCGGATCACCAGGCCCTCGGGCACATCCGCGCTGTATACCTTCTCGATCTCGGTCTTGAGATCGGCGTGTCCGAGCTTGAACTTGGCCTCGGTCTCGTCCAGGTTCACCACATTGGGGACCTGCACCACGCCCGACTCCCCGGTTCCGAGATTGTCCCGGATGCCGCCGCAGGAGCGGAACAGAAACCCGCCGATTCCGGCGAAGGTTGCTATTAGAATGGCCACTGCGGCGATGGCGAAAATCTGCCTTTTGCGGTACTGGCCTGTGTCCATGTCACCATCCAGATCAAGGGATTTCCCCAGGTCGTCCAGAGACAGATCGCGTTCTCTGGGCGGGGGAGGCGGCGGATCCGCCGCGCGCGCCGGTGGCGGGATTGACGGCTTGATCGCCATGCTCTGCTCCTGAAACCGTTCGCGGTTCAGAGACCGCACGATGGAGGAGCGGCACAGAAGCAGTTCGGAGAGCAGGTCGGACGCGGTTTCATATCGCGACGCCGGGCGCGGTTTGAGGGCCTTGAGGATAACGGAGTTGAGAAGCGGCGGCACATGCGCGTTCAGATCCGCGGGCGCGGCGGGCGCTTCGTAGTTTCTGTCCAGGGCGATGTCCATGGCCTGTTCGGCGGTGAACGGCCTGTGCCCGGTCATGAGTTCATACAGAATGACGCCCAGGGAAAAGATGTCGGCCTGTGGCGAGGGGGCTGAACCGGAAAGAATTTCCGGCGCGCAGTAGCGCGCGTCGCGCGTGCCCGCGGGCGCCATGGCGTGCAGAATCTGGAAATCCGCGACCTTGACCGCCAGGGAGCCGAGCACGGCCACGGACTCCGTGGTGAGCAGCCCGTGGGCCACGCCTTTGCCGTGCGCGTGCGCCAGGGCCTCGGCAATTTTTATGCCCAGCTCCAGGGCCTGCAGGGTGTTCAGAGGCGAGCGCGACTTGAGCACCTGGGCCAGGGTGGCGCCCTCGTAATATTCCTCGGCCGCCCAGATCACGCCCTCATGCTCGCCGCAATCGCGCAGATGCGCCAGGCCCGGATGCCGCAGCGAGGATACCACGGCCAGGTTGGCTTTGAGCCTTTCGAACGCCTGTTCCGCGGCGGGGCCGGTGTTGAACACCTTGACCAGGCTGCGGGTTTCCGTGTTCACGAGCCGCGCCGCATACGCATCATAGAATCGTTGCTCGCGTATCTTTTCGATTAACTGGTATTTTCCGCCAATGGTCTGTCCGGTCATGCCGGTGACTCCCCGCGCACGCGCGTGCAATTAATTGAAGTTATTGTAAAACCCGCGCATGCGCATCTGCAACCATGCTCACGATTTCCTGTCCAGAATGCACACCGCCGCGCCGCAGGCCTGGGTGTGCTGCGGCAAAAATACGCTGCCGAACGGCGTCTTGAATTGCGGCAGGTGTTCCAGGGCCGGTTCGTTGCGCGCCGGGGCGAAATCTTCGTGCCGCTCGAGGAATTCCGCGGCCACATCGTCGTTTTCCTCGGGCAGAACCGAGCAGGTGGCGTAGACCAGCCTGCCGCCGGGCGCAACCAGCCGCGCCGCGGCCTCGAGCATCCTGCGCTGCAGGAACGCCAGTTCCATGACCTGGGCGGGCCGCACGCGCTGCTTGAGTTCGGGCCTGCGCCGGAATGTGCCCGTGCCCGTGCACGGCGCGTCCACCAGAACCCGGTCGAATGAACCCATGTCCCCCGGATCCGTGGCGTCGCACACGCGGGTTTCCAGAATGGAAACGCCAAGCCGCTCCGCTTCCCCGGCCGCGATTTCGGTTTTGTGCGCATGGATGTCGCAGGCCAGCACGCGGCCGCGGTTGCCCATGAGTTCGGCCAGGTGCGTGGCTTTGGCGCCGCGGCCGCAGCACAGGTCCAGCACGCTGTCGCCCGGTTGCGGCGCGACTGCGTGCGCCACAATTTGCGTGCTGAAATCCTGTGGCGTGAGCAACCCGGCCCGCACCTCGCGCGCCGGGTGATAGCCCTGCCCCACCTTGAAATAGACGCAGTTGGGCAGGCGCTTCGAGAACGCCGTGTCCACGCGCTGCCGCGCGTACATGTCCGACAGCTCATCTTCGCTCACGCGCAGCGGGTTTGTGCGGAAATATGACGGCATGCCCAGATTGTTGGCCCGCAGCATCTTGAGGGTGTCGTCCATGCCGTAGAATTTCACGGCGCTCTGCGCAAACCATTCCGGGCACGAGAATTCCAGGGCCATTCGCCGGAGATCGGTTTCCGCATCTTCGAGAAGACTGTGCATGTCTTTGTGTGAGACGCGCCGCAGGCAGGCGTTGAGAAATTTCGTCTCGCTTTTGCTGCACTCCGCGGCCGCGATCTTCATGTATTCGGAAATGGTTGCGTATTTGGGAATTTTGTTCTGGAACAGGATTTCGAAGATGGCCATGCGCGCGGCCAGGAGCAGAGCGGGCGCGGCCGTGATTTTGCCCTTGCTGGTTTTGGAGCGGAACACGGCGTCGAGCAGGGCGAGGTTGCGCAGCACGCCCAGGACCAGGAAGGTGGCTGTGCGGCGGTCGCCGGGCGCCAGGGATGCGTCGTCGAGCGCGTTGCCCAGCACGATGTTGCTGAACGCCCCGCCGTGCAGCACGCGATGCAGCGCGCGGTACGCCGTGATGCGCCCCCTGTACCCGCCCGCGGCCGTGGCCTGTTCTTTTGTTTTTGTTTGCTTTTTGTTTTGCATCCCTGTAATCAAAGTCCGGAATAATGCGGGTATTTTGAATAGAAACGGAAACCGGCCCTTGTGAAGCTGTTGAACGAGCCGTGCGACCAAAAAAAGCAGGTGCCAGGCGGGCTGTTGAAAAAGCCTGGCGGCCGCAAAAAGCAGGGGACAGGCACGCGGAAATTCGCCGCATTCCCAGTCCCCGTTTTTGCTGCTTTTGCGCTTTGTGTGCGATGGGTTTGCGGCGCCAGAGCGCTGGCTGCGGATCCGTTACATGGTTTCCTTTCGCAAAATAACAATGCGTAAAAACTTTCGTCAGTCAAGAAGTTGGCTCGTGTTGGCGCAAGGCTGCGAAAAACCGGGGACTGGGTCGCTTTCCTCAAGGAAAGCGTTGCCTGTCCCCAGCGTTTTTCGCCCCCCGCACTTTTTCAACAAACCCGATTGACCTCTTCTCATTGATTTCTGTTCGAGCCGTGCGGGTCGAATCTGTCTCCCGGGGCCAACGGATATCCGTTCAGAAACGCGTCAAAGGGCAGCCGTTTTTTGCCCTGGCGCTGAAGTTCGGAGATGGCGACGCAGCCTGTGGCCGCGGCCGCGACGATGCCCTGGCCGGGCCGGATTTCGAGCACCGTGCCGGGTGCTGCGCCGTGAGCGCC
>JAGUYV010000365.1 GCA_020061125.1 bacterium
CAGTAATTGAGGGTATAAAAAAACAGGAACCCACCTTTGACATACTGGTTGTCGACGATGCCTCAATTGACAGGACATCTGAGCTCGCCAAAAAACAGGATGCGGCCGCTTTTCGGCTTCACGAATCCGTTCAACGCGCGCAGCAGCGTGGTCTTGCCCGACCCGTTGGGGCCGAGCAGCGCATACACCCGCCCGCTCTCGAACGCAAATTCCGGCACGATGAGCACGGGCGTTCCGTTGTAACCCAGCTCAAGATTGTCACATGCGAACGCGGCGGGCATGCGGCGTCAATCCCTTTCCGAGCGGAATTTGAGATAATGCAGGGACGAGTTCACGAACAGGGAAATGACCAGGAGAATGGCGCCCAGAGCCAGGGCCAGGCCGAACATGCCCTTGTCCGTTTCAAGGGCCATGGCTGTGGTCATGGTTCTGGTGACGCCGCGGATGTTGCCGCCGAGCATCATGGCTACGCCCACCTCGCCGATGGCGCGGCCGAAACCCGTGGTCACGGCGGTGAGATATCCGAAACGCCCCTCGCGCACCACGGCGAGCGCGGCGCGCAGGGGCGTTGCGCCGAGCGTGAGCGCGGTTTCATGCGCGCTGGCGGGCACCGCCGCGGCTGCGGACATGCACAGCGTGGTCATGAGAGGAACCAGAAGAAGAAACAGGCCGATTACGATGCCCGCGGGCGTGTACAGCAGCCGGAACGAACCCAGAGGCCCGTGCGCGGTGAGCAGAATGTAGCCCACAAGCCCGACCACCACCGTGGGAATGCCGGTGAGCGTGTGCAGGACTGCGGCGATTGCGCCGCGCCCGCGAAATTGCTTCACGCCCAGAATGAACCCCGCAGGCGCGCCTGCAAGCGCCGCAAGCCCCGTGGCGCACACCGATACGCCAACCGACACCTGCACCGCGGACATCACATCCGGATCCAGAGTCACGAGCATGCGCCACGCCTCGGCAAATCCCGGGCCGAGATCATTCATGTCCGCGCGTCCTTTCATCGGTCCGCATCATGCGCCTGCTTTGGCTTCATTATTCGCTGTCCACCGCCAGGGGATGGAACAGAACTTCCCCATCCACTTTGAAATTGCCGATAAGTTTCTGTGCTTCGGGAGACGCCATCCAGTCCGCAAATTTCACCGCCAGGTCCGTATTGATTTTCACGCCAGGGTGCTTTGCGGCGTTTACGGGAATGACGCCGTACAGATTGAACAACTCCGGGTCGCCCTCGACCAGCGGCGCAAGGGTCAGTTTCTTCCTCAATGCCAGATAAGTCCCGCGGTCCGTGAGCACATACGCGGTTTTCTGATCCGCAATGCGCAGCGTGTCCTCCATGCCCTGGCCCGCTTCCATGTACCAGTCCCCGGAAGGCTCGATGCCTTTGTTCTTCCACAGGTCGAGTTCCTTGCGGTGGGTTCCGGAATCATCGCCGCGGGACACGAACGGCGCCTGCGCCGCGGCCAGGGCCGCCAGCGCGTCCGCAGCGAGGTTCATTCCTCGTACCCCGGCAGGGTCGCGATCCGGGCCTATTATCAAAAAATCATTATACATGATTTCGCGCCGCTCCGTGCCCCAGCCCTGGGCCACGAATTCCAGTTCCGCGCCCTTGTCGTGAACCAATATCACATCCACATTACCGTCGCGCCCGGCCTTGAGCGCTTTGCCCGTGCCCATGGACAGCACTTGCACCTTGCAATGGCATTTCTTCTCGAACGCGGGCAGCAGATAATCCAGAAGCCCCGTGTTCTCGGTGCTGGTTGTGGTGGCCATTTTGAGCGCGGCCGGAGGTCCGGCTTTGGGTTCCCGCGCCGGTTTTGCTCTGTCCTTGCCCTGGCAGCCCGCCAGCAGTGCCATCGCCGCGAACACAAACACAGCCATTGCATTAACCAGTTTGAATCTCATGGTTCAACACCCCCTCTGGAAATGGCGGCGCAGCGCTCATGCCGGAAAACCGGCGCAGGAGAAATGGTCATATCCAATATGAAAGAAAAGTCAACTCTGCGTCTCCTTTCCAAGCATGGGAGGCGGCCGGGTTTCCCGCAGCCACCCTATCGTCCCGTGAGCCATGGCGGCGGCTTTAGGCGCACGGGATCGGAGCGCGTGTGTCATTGATGAATTATAGGCAAGCGTTCGATGAAATCAAAGAGCTAATGAGGCGTTGGGGACTGCACGGCGCATGCGTTGTCGCGGGGCGGTCCCGCGGCCTTGAGCAACCGGGCCTTCGCATCCAGCGCAAACGGCCGCCACCGGTCCGTGAATTCTCCGGAGGACGGATCATAGTCCGGAACATTGAGCGCAAGCTCCCGGGCTTGCGCGCAGTATTCGAAACCCACGGCGGGAATGGCCTGTACCGCATAGCTTTCCTGCGGCTCATGGCCCATGTCGAAACGCAAAAGCTCCCATTGCAGCGCATCCGTAAAAATAAAAAACCAGTTGATGAATTCGCTGCGGCCCGATTCGGCTCCATAAGCCCAGGCGATGTCCGGCCCCTGCTCCGGTGCGGAGAACGCAATGGACCAGAACCTGGTCACGGGATCGAAGTCCCAACCGGACAGTTCTTCCCACACCTTTGCGTTTTGGGAAAAGACCGGATAACGGGCGAGGAGCGCGTCACGCATAGCCTCGGGATGTGCGCCGGCAAGGGCAATATCCTGTTCGCTCGAAAGCGCGGGGCCGATGGTCGCGGCCTGCTGGAGTTTTTCATAAAAACGCTGGCGGCGCAGAATCTCGCGGGCGCGCGCGCTTTGCGGCTGTTTGCCGGACAGGGCCGTGGCTTCGAGGAGTTGCTGAAACGCGCTTGATCGGACCAGGGCAGCCATGTCCAGGGGCGCGTCGTCCGCGGCGAGCCGGTCCGCGAGATAGCGCAGGGCGCGGCTTTCCACCTGCCGGTCCGCCCCTTTCATGCCGATGAGCGCCGCTGTGAAGTCGAGCACGCGTGTTTCCGGCTGGCCAGGCGCGGCCGTGTCGGGGTCCAGATTCTGCCACGCGGTGCGCGCGAACCACAGGAACACATTTTGCGCGTCGTCCCAGCCACGCGTTTCAATGCCCTGCGCGGCCAGCCGTTTCATGACGCCCGCGGCGCTGCGATCCACGCGCGCGTCGAGATCCCGGATCACCTCGTGGTCGCGAGAGACGCGCTCGCCGCCTGCCAGGTTGTGCAGGGCCATGAGCCGCAGAAGACCCGCGGAATCCACGCCCGTGCGCGCCTGCATGGGCCGTCGTTCCCGGCCTTCCATGACCAATGAGTACAACAGCAGCCCGCGCGCTTTCACATGATACTTTTTGCTGCCCGCCACGCGGCGGAACTCCCCTGCGGCCGCGTCGTAATCCCTGCTCTCCAGCATGGAGCGGCCCTTGTGCAATTCGCGCTCGGACAGAACCCTGGCCGCATACACCGCGCCGCCGCACACAATGGCGAACAGCACGGCCAGGATGGCGTATTTTTTGCGGATGTTCGGTCTGCGTTTTGCGTTCATGGCTCCGTTGAAATACTATAGACAAATTCCCGGAAAAGTGGAATTCCCGCGGCGCGCGCGGTTCATCGCCCATTCGCGAACCGCTCTTCAAATATGCCCCTGTACATGGATTCCATTTGAGCGAGGATATGGCCGCGGTCCAGGATGCGTTGCGCTGTTTCGAACCCGGCCCGGCCCATGGCCGCGGCGCGCTCGGGGTCATCGAGAATGTGCATGAGCGCCTGCGCCAGACCCGGCGCATCCTTGAGGGGACGCACGAATCCGCTCACGCCGTCCTCGATAAAATCCCGCACCCCGGAAACATCCGTGGCCACGGCCGCTTTTTGCGCCAGGCGTGAAAAGATCACCACGCGCGGGTTGGTCTCATGCACGCTGCACAGCAAAAACGCGTCCGCGCCCGCATAGTATTTGGGCAGATCAAAATAATCCACCCAGCCCGTGAACAGGACATTCCGCGCCGCGCCGGTTTTTTCGGCCAGCGCTCTGTATTCAGCTTCCCGCTTGCCGCTGCCCGCCACTACGAAGCGCACATGCGGCTTGTTCGAGGCGACTTCGCGCACCACGGCGAACAGGGTCTCGAAATCCTTCTGCGGCTCGAAGCGGCCCACGAAGAGCACGAACTGCGTAAATGGTTCAACCAATATTTGCTGTCTAATTTCCGACCCGTCCGCGCTTGTGAAGGAATCCGCCTCATTCACGATGAACTGGATGTTGTGCACGCGCGCCGGGGGCACGCCGATGCGCGCCATTTTCTCCGCTTCGGACACGCTGTCCACGCGCACGGCCCCTGCGCGGTGCAGCACGAACTTGCCCAGCGGGTTCATGATCCGGTTCACCGGCTCCTCGGCCAGCCACTGCGGATTGTCAATGGCGTCGTTGACATTGTGGACGCACAGGGGCAGCCCAAAGCGCCGGGACAGGAGCAGCCCCGCAGCGCCCGTGCCGAACGGTTCCTGGGCCGCTATGATGTTCACGCCGTGCTCACGGATGGCGCGCGAGCCGAGAGCCGCGGCGTGCTTGAGAAACGCCCAGCGGCTTGCCGAACGCGACGGCACGATGCGGATTTTGTCCGTGAGATCGAACGGCTCGTATTCCGGGCTGTCCGGGGTTTTAATCACATAGATCATTTTCTCGAAAAAACTCGAGTAAGCGATCTGGTGAAGCTGGGGATCGTTGGGTCCGCGAGGCCCGGGTTTTCGAGCCATGGGAGTGGACAGGCTGATGTTCAGAAGCCGCATCGGTTTCATGCGGGATGGATTATAGTGCGGAGGCTGGAGAAAATCAAAGAAAAACCCCCGGAGAGGGTTGCTCTCCGGGGGCAGTAATGCGCTTCGTGTCCCGTGAGGGATTAGAAGTTGATGAGCAGTTCGCCGCGCACCCTGTTGAAGATGATGGGATCCGCGCCCTGCTGCATGTATTCGACTTTGAAGTCGGACACTTTGTTGATGGGCTTGGTCACGGAGAAGGTACCGTAACCGGGGTACGCCCTGCCTTCGGGATCCACTGCACCCAGGCCGCCCCATGTTGCGGGGTAGGCGCCGCCGGCGAAGTCGCCGAACACGCCCGTGGCCGCCAGTTTCACATCGCCGAACACGATGTAGCTGGCTTCCACGCCCACGCCCTTGAAGCCGGCGGGGAAGATGACATTGGTGTCATCGCGGTTGTAGCAGCTTGTGGGATTGACATCCAAGCCCAGGCTGGTGGGGCAGACGGTGTCGTACTCGGCGTAGGGGTTCACATCCACGCCGGTGAAGGCCGGGATTGCCGGGATGTCAGCGTAGCTGACGGTCACGCCGACCTTCTTGGTGCCGTACACATCGAGTCCGACGATGAAGCTGCTGTCATCGTTGTTGGTGAAGTTGGTGGCTCCGCCGGTGCTCGCGCCCGTGACATCGTCGGTGATGGTGAAGTACTCACCGCGCAGTTTCTTGAGGAACGGGCTGTTCTTGAGCAGATCGGCTTCGACATCCACGCCCCAGCCCTTTTCCTTCACGAGGCCGGAAGCCAGGAAGTTGACGCCAATCTTGACCGGGGCCAGGTCCAGGCCCAGGCGCACGGCCGCGTACGGGTCGTTGGCGTCGGAGCCGAGACCCGCGGGGTTGGTGGCGCCAGCGCCGTTGACACCGGCCAGACCGGCGAACATGTTGAGTTCGACGATGTCCTTGCCGATATCCATGCGCATGCCAGCCATGGAGTCCACGCCGCGGGTGTCAACCAGTGCGCCGTAGTAGCCGAAGGTCACGGGCTGGTAACCGCTGGTGATCTTCATGAGATCCAGTTCGCGGATGTCCTCGGAGAAATCAATGGAAACCCACGCATCCTGGATGGTCAGCTCGGACACGCCGGCGCCGGCCGGAGACGAGCTGGAGGAGAAGGCCTGGTTGTTCAGGGTGCGGGACAGGGTGACCTGCCAGTCCGTCTTGTTGTCCTTGACCGCATCCTTGAACATGATGCCGGCGTCGAACTCGTAGCCGGCGTCCAGGTTGAGGGCGCCGCCGGCGCCCACGCCGTGAACCACATTCATCAGGTAACCCAGGCGAGCGGCGTCCAGGTCGCTGTTGACCACATCCACGCGCTGGCGGACCCACCCGTCAATCTCCACATTGGCAAGCGGCAGGTTGTCAATGCGCTTGTTGGTGATGATGATGTCTTCCGTGTTCTTGTCAACCTGTTTCTTCAGAGCGGCCAGTTCGTCTTTGAACTCGGCGGACAGTTTGTCCAGCAGAGCCTTGACTTCGGCCATGTCCGTTCCTGCAACGGTGGTGCCTTTGCACTCGCCCTTCTTTTCGTTGCAGTAGTTGGCTTCCACGAAATCCACCATGCGCTGCACAACCATGGCGTACTCGTAGCGGGTCATGGGTTTCTCGCCGCGGAATGTTCCGTCCGGGTAACCCACGATCAGGCCTTCGTCCACGAGCAGCTGAACGGCGTCCGCGGCCCAGTGTCCTTCGGGCACATCCACCAGCTGCACGGCCTTGGCCATGGAGCATGCGCCCATCGCCAGTGTGAATACTGCGAGATAAATCAGTTTCTTCATGTACAACCTCCCTGGAAATGCTTTGTTTTTTCGGAATCCCTGGAGGCTTGTGTCTGTGTCAAAGTTTCCACGTTTCCTTTGAACATTACAGGCCTTTTCGGGCTTTCCGCCGGGGGTTTGTTGTGTCCGTGGGGTAATGCATTCCAGAGAGTTCACCTCCTTTCGTCGCTATTACCCTCACTATTGGACGCAATGATGCGCCCCCGAATTCTCAATATCTTCGCCGGATCCATCCGGGGTTTTGACAGCCGGGTTTCAGCCGAATTCCGATCATTTCCGATCCAATTGGCTTTGAAATCAAAATGAGTGCGGCATTTAGCTTGATCACCTGCTTTTCTCGGTTTTTCTTGTATTTTTATGTTTTATAGAATATTTTCATGTAAATATGTGATAATAATCACAATTTTTTAATATTTGATTTATTTAATTTTTACTAGTGTTTATTTTAAGCTATGAGTAAATGACTTAAAAATACAAATAAAAAGCAAAAACGCCGGTATGCGGATCTGGTGAGCGCGTTCCGCTTCCCAATTATTAATTATATATATTAATAAGATCCATTGATCGATCATGCCGCCATATGCGTGGTTTTTCCGCCCCGGGTGCTGAAATCCATGTAGCAGAGCCGAAAAACAGCTTTTGCAAAACCGGCCGGGATGCTATATTTATTACCATTGATCCGGCGGGGGTGTCCCGGCCGCCCGCATTCTCTGGACGCATTTTCAGCCCAATCCCCGCCCGGAGAATCATCCATCTTCAATCTGAAGGGCGTTTCGCACACATGCACAAAAGCCGGCTTCGAGTTGCAATCATCCTTGCCGCGGTGAGCGCGCTGCTGTGCGCGCCATGTTCCGCGGTTCAGAAGCGGACCATCAAGCGCGTGCTGGATCCGGTGATTGTCACCGGCGTTCAGTTATCAGTATTCAAGGGCGCGGATATTGACTCCCTGCGCGTTTATGCGGCAAAAAACGGAAAGCTGACCCCCATCCCGTTCCAGATTGACGAGCGCGGTCCGGACGGCAATTTCGTATTCAAAGGCGGCAAGGACAGCGACAACGGCCGCCTGGACGCCAACGACGAACTCGTGTTCATGGCGCGCGACGCGGGCGGGACCGCGGATAAAAAAGCCTGGCCCAAAGGCGTGACCAAAAGCGCAACCGTGGAAATCCGGGATCCCGTGGACGGAGGCAAGGCCTGGGTCTACATCTTTTCGTTCAAGGGCAAAGCGCCCGCGCGCTCCGGGCGCGACTACGCGGGCTGCACCTCCGGCTGCAACCGCATTGACGCGTATTGCTACGAGGCCGGGTTCTCGCGCAGGGCGCCCATGGCGTTCGACAACCTCACCATCAAGAAAACCTGCAACGGGCCAGGCAAAGACGCCATGGACCGCCTCAAGGTGCGTTTCCACGGCGAGACCAAGCTGAAAATCGTGATTGACAGGCATGAAGAAGATTTCACTTCCAAGGTCGCGGGCGTGATTGACGGGCCGGTGCGCGTGATCCGCAGCACGGAAAACCGCATGGTGCTCGTGGGCCGTCTGCCCACGCCGTCGTCCGTGTCCGAGCAGATTTACTACGCCGACTCGTTCGTGTTCCCCATCATCGTGAATGTGCCCGTGAGCCTGGACACCTTCATGAACGACACTTGGCTGCGCGTGACCTCCGAGTCCGCCTACCCTCCCAAAACGCGGTTTTACAACAGCCGCAACAAAAAGGGCGTTCTGATTGACGGCAAAATGTCAGCGGAAGAAAAGAATCTGGACGCGGGTTCATACAACTGGCAGGTGGTGGCGTTCGACGCCCCGCCCCTCACCGGCGCATGGCTCAACCGCCTGGATTTCGATAAAAAGAAAACCCCGGCGCGCATTGAGCTGTACTACATGGACGACATCAATGTCAAGGATCCCCCGGACGAATATCCGGGGCAGATCGGCAACCTCGGCTATTACCTCAAGGATGTGCACAGGCTGGGCGCGGGACACCATGTGCTGTCCACCATCATGTACGCGATTCCTTCTTATAAGCCCGGGGACGAAGCCAGGGTCATGAATGTGGTGGACAAACCGCTGAAGGTTACCGTGAAATAGCGCCGCGCGGCGGCTGAAGCGGAATGGGCCTGCTGAAGAACCCTCAATTCCATTCACGAAATACAGGCGCAGCAACATACGGGGCCGCGTGCCATTCACTGCTTTTTGCGGCCGCATGGCTCTTTTGCAGCTCTGGAATCAGCCGTTTTTGCGCGCGGTGAACAGGTAACTGAAAACGAACATCCGGTAAATGCGGGTGAAACCCGGCACGGCGATCAGCTTCGAGAGCAGGCGCTTGACGCCGGACTGCGCGCCGCCCTGCGTGCGCCGCGCATAGCTCATGTACGCGGGCATGTCCTCGAACGGCACTATGGTTTCCGGCATGTTGTACGAGGGAATGGGGACAAAAAAGCGCGGGTCGAGAAACCCGGCGCTGCGCACGAGCCTTTCGTAGCCCCGGCGCGTGTAGGTGTATTCGCGGTACCCCTGCCCTTTTCTGCGGCGGCACACGGCGTCCGCCAGGAACCGGGGCATGAGGCTGGTGTACTTGAGGCCGCTGTGGTCCAGGCTGCCCCGGAAATACTGATTGGCGAGCCGGTTCTCGATTCCCACATAAATGTAGCCGCCGGGCTTGAGCAGCCTGTGCGCGGTTTTTAAAAACGCGAGCTGCGCGGCGCGCGGATTCACATCCTCGGGATACGCGCAGGCGACCCATTCGAGAAACCCGTTCATGACCACGAGATCGAAAGACTCGTCCGCATAGGGCAGGCGCGGCGCGCGGCACACCACCGGATGCACGCCCGAACAATCCTGGCGCGCGGACCAGTGCTTGAGAAACTCCACGCGCTCGGCCGTGGCGTCCTGGGAAAAAACCTCGGCGCCGTTGCGCGCTAGCGCCATGGTGTGCGTGCCCCAGCCGCAGCCCATCTCGAGCACGCGCCAGCCCGGCTGCACGGGCAGTAGAAACCGCCAGTCCGCGCGCATGTCTCCGTATACAAAAGTCTTGCGCTTGGGGAATTTTTCGTCCAGATAGGCTTCCACGCCGCGCCAGTCGCGCTCACGCGCCAGCGCCACGATGTCCCGCATGTTCTCCTGCGGAATTTCGCCCCAGTAGGGCGTGCCGTCATCGAAAAACGGGATGCCGTGCCGCACGGGCCACGCCGCGCCGCACGAGCGGCAACAGACGCGCTCTTGATCGCCCGCCAGTTCGCCGCCGCAATCCGCGCAACGCAGCACGGTCAGCGCGCTCCGGCTCATGGCCCCGGTTGTGTCCGCCGCAGAGTCACTCATCACAAGGTACTATTATAATCACGAGCGCCGCAAAACAGGAAATTATCCGGGATGCGATTGCGGGAACCTGGGGATCTTATAAAACAGCGGACGATGTGATAAAATACATGGCGCGCACGCAAACGGCTCCGAGAAGACCGGGTGCGCGCATCGAGAAACGGACTGGCATGAAACGATTTCTGGCGGCCATCGTGTTGTGCGGTTGCGCTCTTGCAGGCGCGGTATTCTGCGCGCCCGCCCGCGCCCAGGATTACCGCCTCACGGACAAGGCGCCGCGGCCCTACAAGGTCATCACACAGGCGCGCCTGGACATGGTCTTCACGGACGGCGTGATGCTGCTCTATGTCATGGAAAAGGAAGACATCCTGACCATGACGGAAACCTACTACATTCTGTACAAGGACCACGCCATCGCGCGCATGCGCATCGCATGGTTCAGCGGCAAATTGATTAAGGCGCGCCTTGTGGGCGACATGCCGCGCACCATGCCCGAGGGCGTGCTGGTGGAGATCGCCTCGGAAAACCTGGCGAGGCCCAAAACTTTCGGGGTCGGCCCGCCGGAAAAAATTTCCTACGACATCAAGCCCGTGCGCGTTCTCAAAGACCCGGTCAGCGCCTACGGCATCACCGGGCACATTGACGCGATCCCCTCGGCCTCCACATTCATGTCCTACTTCGGGTTCTACACCGGCATGCAGGAAGGGGACATCGTGCACGCTTGCGACGGACTGTGGCGCTGCCTCAAGGCAAAGGTGCTGATGAGCACCGAAGCGTTCGTCTACTTCAGCGTTGTGGAAGGGGACATCACCCAGTTCAAACCCAGGGACATCATCATCATTCGCGGCATCCCCGGCCCGGCCTCGTTCGTGAGCATCGAGACCCCGCAGCAGCACATTCTTCCGCCCATATACCGAATGCCGGAACCGCAAAAGCCCGAGCCGCTTCCCCCGGCGCTGCACTCAGCGCCAGGGCCAAAGCCCATGGATTGACCGGGCCACGGCAAGCCCCGCTACAACATATTTGCAGGATCCTTCCAGAACGCATGGCTGTTGAAATAGCGCGCAGGGCGAAAAAACGCTGGGGACAGGCTTCGTTTTCCTTGCGGAAAACGACCCAGTCCCCGGTTTTTTCGCAGCCTTGCGAATGTATGAGTCACGGACTCGATAGGCGAACGGGTTTTTCAACAGCCCCAGACCCAATTGACGCGCGGGCAAGACGACCGCGCTCCCGGGCTTCTTGATGCGTGTAAACGGGCGAAAGGGAACTCACGGGATTTTCAACAGCCGCACTGACTGGAATGCTGCTTACGCCGGTGCAAATGAATTGCGCGAAGAGGCAATTTCGATACCGCGATCAATCCGGGTCCGACGGCGGCTCCACATTCGAGACGAGATCCAGAATGTCAGATTCCTGAAACGGTTTTGCGATTAGAGCGTTAATTCCAAATTTTCTGATGTCTTCGTCGCTGACCTGACCCGCCCAGGCGGTAACCACGACCACGAACACATCGGGATTGCCACGGCGCGCGGCGCGCACCACATCCCAGCCACTGAAATCATCCATCTTCAGATCTGTGTAAACCACATCGAAGGTTCTGCGTTCGAGAAGTTCCGCGGCCTCGGGACCGCTTTGCGCGGAGGTGACTTCGAACCCGTTTGTGCGGAGGATTTCGACGATGAGTTCGAGCAAATCCACTTCGTCGTCCACCACCAGGATGCGCGGCCCCGGGTGGCTTGCGCGGGCGCGGGCGAGCCGCTTTTCGTACACCTCGCGCGCGGGCAGAATCACGCGGAAAGTGGTTCCGCGGCCCGGCTCGGAATCCACCTCGATGGCGCCGCCGTGGCGCTCGATGATGCCGTAGGACACGCTCAAGCCCAGGCCCGTGCCCTGCATGCCCTTGGTTGTGAAGAAAGGATCGAAAATTCGGCGGCGCACATCCGGGATCATGCCCGAACCGGTGTCTCGCACCGTGGCCACAACCCTGCCGCTTTCGCGCGCGGCGGTCAGGGTGATGTCTCCGCCTTCGGGCATGGCGTCCACGGCGTTCAGAATCATGTTGGTGAACACCTCGATAAGTTCCGGGGCGTTGCCCATGACCATGCAGTCCTGTGCGGAGCGCACGGTGATGTCTATACTGTGGCCCGCGCGCGCGGTGTCGTTTTTCCAACGGGTGCGGGTGAACTCCATGGCCTCGGCCAGGACATGGCCGATGTCCACCTGATCGAACTGGTCCAGTCCGGAGCGTCGGCGGGCGAAGCTCTGGATGCGCTTCACGGTTTCCGCGCCGTGGCGTGCGGCGCGCTGCACCACTTCCAGGCCCTTGGCGATCAGGGGGTCGTCCGTCTGCTTGAGCATGAGCTGGGAGCGGCCCAGGACCACGGCCAGCAGGTTGTTGAAATCATGCGCCACGCCCATGGCCAGCTCGCCGAGGGCGTTGAGCCGCTGCACGCGCATCATGCGCTCCTGCATTTCCTTGAACTCGGTAATGTCCTTGCCAATCACGGCCAGAGCGTCCGGCTCGCCGCGGAAATTCGCAATGGGCGCGGCGGACTGAATCACATGCCGCACGCCCCCTTCACTCTCCACGAGTTCCAGCTCCATGTAATCCACGCGCGCCTTGCGCCTCACGCTGCCGATGAGCGCGTCGCACTCCCTCGGGTTGCGGAAAAGAGTCCTCCACGCCCGGCCTTTCAATTCCCTGGCGCTGTAGTGGAAGATCTCCTCGGTGGCGCGGTTGACATCAAGGATGGTTCCGTCCATGCCCACCACGAACACAAAGTCCGTGACCGCGTCGAACAGGCTTCCGAGAAAATCGCGCGCCTGATGCAGCTCTTCCTGCATGTGACGCCGTTCGGTCACATCGTTGTTGATGTAGGCCACGCCCAGAAGATCTCCCCGTTCGTCGAGCAGGGGATAGAGCATGACCTCGATCACGCGGGTGCCCATGTTGATGGTGTCGTGCCGCCAGTCGAACTCCATGATAGGCTCGCGATCCTGCATGACGCGGCGTATCCAGTCATCGAAGCCCTCGTCAACCAGATTCGGGAACACCTCGAACAGGTTGCGCCCGAGCACCTCGGAACCAGGGATGGCGTAGGTCTGCTCCATGTACCGGTTCCAGGTAAGCACATTGCCCGACGGTTCTAATGTGACGATGCCCACGGGCGCGTTGTGCACGACTTTTGTGAAGAACTCCTGCCAGAAGTAGGCTTTTTCATGGGTGATGTGGGACAGGGTGACATCCTGCACCATTTCGAGCACATGCGTGATGCGGCCGGAGCTGTCGAACAAAGGCGCGGCGGAGAACTGGTAATAGCACCCGGAGCGCGGCCCCGCGGAGCTTGTGAAGAGTTTGTCCGCGCGCGCCGGAGCACGGTTCTTTTTGGCTTTTGCGGCGACGCAGTCGCTGCAGGGCTCGTCGCTGCCGAAAAACAGCTTGTGGCATTTGATACGGCCCTGGCCGGTGTTGTCCGGGAACCACTCGCGCACGGTGTCATTCATCCAGGTGACACGGTGATCGAGATCCACCAGGGCCAGGCCCGCGCCGATGCTTTGCACGATGAGATTGAGCTTGTCGCGCTCGCGCTGCAATTCCTGTCCCAGGGTGTGCTGAACGGTGATGTCGCGCGCCACGCACTGCGCCAGGGGCGGGCCGCCGGGCGGGCGCAGCAGCTTGACATTGTACTCGATGACGCGCCTGCCCCCGTTTTTGTGCATGACTTCCAGTTCCACGGGCATGACCGGGCTTTGGCCGCTGAACACCGCGCCGAGCACGCTATGCGCGAATCCGGCGTTTTGCTCATCCAGAAACCGGCTGAAGTGCGCGCCCACAATTTCCGCAGGCTCATAACCCAGCATGGGCGTCACGGCCGGATTGGCGGACAGAATGACCCCCTGCTCTTTTATGAGCAAAATGCCTTCAAGGGCGTTTTCCACCAGTCGCCGGAAATATTCTCTGTCGCTTAAAAGCGACGCGCCGCCGTCGGCGCCGGCGTGCTCGAGCGCGTCCTCCAGAAGCCGGTCCATGGCGTCGCCGATGTTGCGGACGGTTTCTGGATCCGCATGCAATCTTCGGGTTGCGTGGGAGATCAGATGGCGCTTGAGACTGATTGCGAGGCGGGCGATGTCGCGTTCCGCGGCGCCTGCGCCGCAAAAATCCAGAAGCGGGTTACCGCCGCTGCTCCCGGAATTTCGGCTGAAAACCCGGCGCACGAGACGCTCGAAGGCGCGCTTTCCCGCTTCGTCCGGCGCCGCCCCGCGTTCCCGGCGCGTCCACCCGGCGAGCATGCCTTCAATGTCGGATTTTTTCAGCCGCACGCAAGACCCTTTGCGCCGCACAGCGCCCGTGCTTTGAATAGATATTCCCCGCCGCGCGCTGAACCTAACAACATTATTGCTTGCCGGGGATTCCGGCCAGCAGGTCCTTGAGGTTGAAGCGCACGAAATCGCCCGGCTTGCGGTTTCTAGCCCAGACCCAGAAATCGAATGTGGCCGGACGCAGCACGATGGTCTGAACGGTGCCGTCAACCATGACGCCGCTGTCGTGCATCATGGTCTGTGCGATTTCCGGGGTAATGGCGCCGTGGTGCTGGATGAGCAGTTCGCTCAAGCGGGCGTAGCGCTCGGGGCTGGGGCTGGAACTGAAGTTGCCGGCGGCGATGTTTTTGCCTTCGAGCGCCGGGGTAGTGAAGTGGTTGGTGGTGTGCAGGGCGTCGTCTTTGAAGCCCAGGGTGTCCACGGTTTTCGCGGTGAGCTCGATAAGTCGCGCGTCGCCTGTTTTGCCGTCCGCAACCACGACATTGTAACCGGCGATGCGCTTGGCGTCCCTGATGATTTTTTCTGCCTGGTCCGTGCTTTCCGCGTACTGGGCGAGCATGCGCACGAGGATGAGCGCGGGCACTCCGGAGTCGCCGTTTTCTTCTTCAACAGCCATGGAGAAATTGAGTTCCACGGACACGCCCGCGTCGTTGATGGTGGTGAGATCTCCCACGATACCGGGATAGATCACGGACGCGAAGGCATGGCCCGTGTTTGGTTTACGCACGATCACCGCGCTGTATGCATCGAGTTCCTTGAGTCCGCCCTTGGCCCAGTCCAGGTTGCGGCCCTCGATGAGCGCGCCGTCCGCGGTTTTTGGGCCGCGCGCCACGAAGGTCGAGCACAGGATGGCGAAATAGTCCACATGCGAACTCAAGATCAGAACATCTTCATATTTGAGACCCGCGCCGTCGGCCAGGCCGCGCATTTCTTCGAGATATTCCTCGGGGATGTACGGTTCGTTGGCTTTTGCGTGAGCCAGCAGCGTGCCTCGCGGGTCGCTGTACGCCTTGGCCCCGCCTTTGCCCAGGATGGCGATCTGCTTGGTCCATTCCTCAATAACTTTTTTGTATAGATACTGCTTGTAAACGAGCTTGATTTCATCTTTGAGCAGGGACCCCTGCTGATGGCCCATGTCGTAGGGCGAGCCTTCGATGGTGATGACATAGATGCCGTTGACTTTTTCCACGCCTGGCGCGGCGCTTGCGGGAGCGGATTGCAACACGCATGCGAAGACCGCGGCCAGAACCGCTGCAGCAACGAATGGGAACAGCTTCTTCATGAAAAAGACCTCCTGGCGGATACGCGCGCACGGGCGCAGGTTCAATGAATTATATAGAGATTGCACGGCATGCGCCACAACAGTGAAGCGGTGTGCGGACAATGATTATTTGGAGGAGTCCGGCCCATCCTCTTCGGGCGGCGCGGAGAGGTCAATGTGGCGCAGGTGTTCGGGCATGTCCACATGTTCTTCGAGAATGAGGTCGTCGGGGATTTCAGGCGCGGGGTAACCGGCGTCCTGCATTTCGGCTTCGGACATGGGAAAATCCATGTGCAGGGCTGGCGCCGCGTCATCGGGGTGTGGTTCGCTCTCATGCGAGGCGGCCTTTTGTCCTGGTTCTTTGGGGGCGCGGCGCTTGCGGCGCGGCGCGGCTTCGGCGGTTGCTCCTGCGCCCTGATATTTCCGGCCCGTGGCCTGGAGATAGAACACCGTAAGCGCCCCCACGCCCCAGCACAGCAGAGGCACGCGCAGCAGGCCCGCCCCAAACTGGCCTGCGAAATGCAGGGACATGGAGTAATACACAAGAGCCAGCAGTGGCAAACCGCAGATGGTGAGCAGCACGCAAGTCCTGACATATCGCTGCGCGCCGATGCGGAACGATGCGGTGACCGCGTCGTCAAAGGATTTGCGGTCCATGAGAATGGACTGGTAAGCATAGGAAAACAGGGGGAAGAAGGCCGCGGCCACGGGCAGAGGCGCCCAGTCCAGATACGGGCGCGCCTGGGGCGGCAGATAAGGAAGCGCGAGCAGGGCCGC
>JAGUYV010000218.1 GCA_020061125.1 bacterium
ATCATCAGGCAACTTTGCGAACTGCCGCCCCTGGCCGCGTCGCTCCGGGGGGCCGCTAAATGACACAGCACTCATGCCGCATCATCGCAACTGGCGCCGTGGATCTGCATCACGCTCCCGATCCAGCCCTGGAACTGCGCGTTGCCGCTCACGCGCGCGCCATAGACGATGTGTGGAATCAGGCGCGATCCAAAGGCGACATCCTGCTCTACAACGGCTCCCTGCTGGTGTACACCAGACATGAAACGCTCTCGGGCCGAACGCGCGTAACCGGACATTTCGCGGAATACAAGCACTTCATCGCTCACCGCAACGATCCCGCCCTTGGCCTGGACATCAACCCCATTGGCGTAAGCGGTCTTGTCACCGGACTGGACAGGGGCGAGCCGTTCACCGTGTTCGCGCGCCGCGCGCCCAACTGCAGCACATACGGCGGCTATTATGAACTCGTGCCCTCGGGCGCTATCGCCCTGTGCGACGCGCTCCCGGACGGCCGCGTGGATTTCGCCCGAAGGCTGCTCCTTGAATTCGAGGAAGAAGTCGGCCCTGTGCCCGAGGCCGCGCGGTGCGCGGTCTCGCCCATGGCGTTTCTGCACGACGCCGCGGGCGGTGTGTACGATGTGTGCTGTCTCGTGGAAACGGATCTTGCGCCTGCATTTTTCAAAGCGCACATGTCGCAGTCAGACGAATATTCGGGCGCGGAATGCGTGCCGCTTATACACGCACGCGAATTCGCCAGCGCACACATCAGCGAAATCATCCCCACAACTCTCGGAATCCTCGACGCTTTTTTTTCACAGTCGAAATAACAACGATACATGCATGATTCGCAATCCCTGTTTCGTCCGGCCCCCTGGGCATTCATTTTAGCAAAGCGTTATGTCCGGCAAAACATTCCGTCTGTTCCCAAGGCTTTTTTTCTTGATCACCACTCATGCCGGGCATAGAATTTGTAAAGTATTCTCATTTCTAGGTGGAGCTTCGGTTCCATCCGATTGCGACACGCGCGCATGCCTGCGGATCACCACACACTCGCACATCCCAAACACCCAGCATCACTCCCGGCGTGCGCCTCCTCGGTGCTCATCATTCATTTTGCTCCATAGATAACTGAACGGGGAAAGGACCGGAACACAATGCCAACAGTCGTAATTGACGGGAAAAAATACCAGACGGACGCGGGCAGGACCATACTCGAAGTCTGCCGCGAGAACGGGGTGCACATTCCCACGCTCACGGATTACCCGAATCTCGAAGCCGAGGGGTCGGGCTGGATGAGCGTGGTCGAGGTGCAGGATGTGGGCCTCACGCCCGCGCGCACCACTTTTGTGGGCGACGGCATGGTCATCAACACACAGAGCGAAAAGGTCGTGCAGACCCGGACGCGCATCCTCGAAAAACTGCTGCAGCGCCACTATGGGGACTGCGTGCCTCCGTGCCAGGAAGCCTGTCCCGCGCACATAGACATCCAGGGCTATCTGCAACTCGTAGCCAAGGGCCGCCCGCACGAGGCCATGGAACTGATCCGCGAGACCAACCCCATTCCGTCCATCATCGGCCGCATCTGCCCGCGGCCGTGCGAGGCCGCTTGCCGCCGCAACCTGGTGGACCAGTCCCTGGCCATCTGCTGGATTAAACGCTTCGCGGGCGACAAGAGCCTGCTCAACGGCGGACGCCCGCTGCCTAAAATGGAACCCAAAAACGGGATTAAAGTCGCCATCATCGGCTCCGGCCCGGCCGGTCTGTCCGCCGCGTTCTATCTGCGCAAGATGGGCTATGAGCCGACCATCTTCGAGGCCCTGCCCAAGCCCGGCGGCATGCTCCGCTTCGGCATCCCCGAATACCGTCTGCCCAAAACCGGCGTGCTCGACAAGGAAATCAAGACCATCACCGACATGGGCGTGAAGCTCATCTGCAACAAGAAATTCGGAACCGACATTACTTTTGACAGCCTCAAGAAAGACGGGTTCAATGCCACCCTCATCGCCGTGGGCGCGCACAAGAGCTTCGGACTGGGCCTGGACGGCGAGGATAAACTGTCCGGCATTTATCTGGGCATTGATTTCCTGCGAGACCTGGGACTGGGCAAGAAACCCAAGGTCGGCGAAAAAGCCGTCATCATCGGCGGCGGCAACACGGCCATGGACGCATGCCGCACGGCTCTGCGCCTGGGCGCGAAAAAGGTCACTGTGGTGTACCGCCGCTCGCGCACCGAGATGCCCGCCAGCGTGTGGGAAATCGAAGAAGCCGAACAGGAAGGCGTGCGCTTCCACTACCTGGCCGCGCCCATCGCGCTCAAAGGCGAAGGCGGGAAAGTCACGGCCATCCGCTGCATCAAAATGGCGCTCGGGGAACCCGACGCCAGCGGACGCCGCCGCCCCGTGCCGCAGCCCGGCTCCGAGTTCGACATCGAGTGCGACACCGTGATCTCCGCAATTGGCCAGGGACCGGACCTGTCCTTCATGTCGGAGAAAGGCAACGCCCTGCCCGCCAAACAGGAACTCACCACGCAGCGCGGCAACCGCATCACCGCGTGCCAGCAGACCATGAGCACCAGCGTGCCCGGCGTATTCACGGCCGGCGACTGCCAGCGCGGCGCCGCCACCGCCATCTGGGCCGTGTCCGACGGACGCAAGGCCGCGCTCGCCATGGACCAGTATCTGCGCACCGGCCAGGTCGAAAAGCCGAAACGCAAATTCACATTCAAGAAGGCGCAGGAACTCAAGGACATGGACCCGGCCGAGTTCGCGCACTTCGAGCGCAGAAACAAGGCTCACATGTTCTGCCTGCGGCCCGATGAACGCAACACCAACTTCAGCGAGATTGAACAGGGATTTGACGATCACACCGCAGCCGAGGAAGCCACGCGCTGCCTGGAATGCGGATGCCGCGCGGGCGACTACTGCGTGCTGCGCGACCTGGCCGACGAACTCAATGTCAAACAGCCCGAGATGGAGCAGGGCTTTGAGAAGCAATGGCCGAACCGCTCCATGGTGGTGGAGCGCGACCCCAACAAGTGCATCCGCTGCGGTCTGTGCGACGAAGTGTGCCGCACGGTCATGCACATCGGCGCGCTCGGGCGCAGCATGGATTCAGGAGTGCCGCCCCAGTTCTTCGACCAGAACCTGTGCGTGTCCTGCGGACACTGCATCGAGGTGTGTCCCGTGGGCGCCATCGTGTTCAACTCCAGCATCAAGCCGGACAAGACCACGACTACATTCTGCCCCTACTGCGGCGTGGGCTGCGAGCTGCATGTGAACACCCGAGGCGATCTCATCCTGAATGCCACCGCTGGCAACGGCCCAGCCAACCGCGGCGCGGCCTGCATCAAGGGCCGATTCGGACTCGAATTCGTCAGCTCGCCCGAGCGCCTCACGACCCCGCTCATCCGCAAGAAAGGCAAACTCGAACCCGCCACTTGGGACGAGGCACTCTCTCTGGTCGCCTCGAAATTCAAGAAATACAAGGGCAAAGAGTTCGGCCTGTTCGCTTCCGCCAAGGTGACGAACGAAGAAAACTACCTCATGCAGAAATTCGCGCGCGCCGTACAGAAAACCAACAATGTGGACCACTGCGCGCGCCTGTGCCACGCCAGCACCGTGGCCGGCCTGGCCAACACCCTCGGCTCCGGCGCCATGACCAATTCCATCAACGAAATCTCCGATGCTTCGTGCATCTTCGCCATCGGCTCAAACACCACCAAGGCGCACCCGGTCATGGGCTCGCTCATCAAGGGCGCGGCCAAAAAAGGCTCAAAACTCATCGTAGCCAATCCCAAGCGCATTGAGCTTTGCAACTACTCCACGCTCTTCATGCAGCATCATCCGGGCACGGATGTAGCCCTGGTCATGGGCATGCTCCATCACATCTTCAAAAAGGGACTCCAAAACGACAAGTTCATCGAGGAGCGCACAGAGAATTTCGAGGCGTTCAAGGAATCTCTCAAGGCGTTCGACCTGAAGACCGTATCCAAAATCACCGGCGTGCCCGCGGACCTCATCGCCAGAGCCGCCGAGATCTACGCCACAAGCGAGACCTCGTCCGTGGTGTACTCCATGGGCATCACCCAGCACAGCCACGGCACCGAAAATGTGTTCGCCCTGGCCAACCTGGCCATGGCCACGGGCCAGATCGGCCGGCCCAGCACGGGCATCAACCCTCTGCGCGGCCAGAACAATGTGCAGGGCGCTTGCGACATGGGCGCGCTGCCCAATGTGTACCCGGGCTACCAAGCTGTCATCAACCCCGACTTCAAGGCCAAGTTCGAAAAAGCCTGGGGCGTCAAGGGCCTGGACGACAAGATCGGCCTCACCGTCACGCAAATGCTCGGCCCCGAGGGCAAGGATCTCAAAGCCGTGTACATCATCGGCGAGAACCCGGCCATGAGCGAACCGGACTGCACCCACGCACGCAAAGAACTTCAGGACATCGAGTTCCTTGTGGTGCAGGACATCTTCCTCACCGAGACGGCAATTTACGCGGATGTGGTGCTGCCCGCGGCCGCGTTTGCGGAAAAAGACGGGACATTCACCAACACCGAGCGCCGCGTGCAACTTCTGCGCCAGTGCGTCAAACCCGTGGGCGACGCCATCGAGGACTGGAAGATCTTCGGCATGCTCGCCAAAAAGATGGGCGTCAAGGGCTTCGACTTCAAGAGCGCCAAAGAAATCATGGAAGAGGTCGCGAGCGTGACACCGAGCTACGGCGGCATCACGCACGAGCGCATCGCCGAAACCGGCCTGCACTGGCCCTGCCCCACCAAGGATCACCCTGGCACGCCCTACCTGCACGCCACGGCTTTCCCACGCCCCAGCGGCCGCGCCCTTTTCTCGGCCCTCGAATACAAGCCCTCCAAGGAACTGCCGGACGACGACTATCCGCTGTACCTCACCACGGGCCGCAGTCTGTATCACTTCCACACAGCCACCATGAGCCGCAAGAATGTGGCCACCAATTACATGCACCCCGAAGAGCTGGTGCAGATCAATCCCGAGGACGCGGCAAGACTCAAGATCGAGGACGGAGCGCTCGTCACGATCACTTCGCGCAGAGGCGCCGTAACCTGCCGCTGCGAAGTGACAAACAAAGTGGCCCCGGGCCTCACCTTCATGACATTCCACTTCGCCGAGGCCTGCGCCAATGTGCTCACCAATAAGGCCCTCGACCCCATCGCCAGAATCCCCGAATTCAAGGTCTGCGCGGTCAAGGTCGAACCCGCGGCCCAGGCGTAGCCGCCGCATGTTTGCCTTCCGGCAACGCTATTTTTAGCCGAATTAAAAACCCCGCCCGGTCCGCCGGGCGGGGTTTTTTGTATGGTGCACCGTCGAGCGAATCGAATGCAAATTCAACAAGTCATTCAAGTTGCGTGGCATTAGGGCAGTTGAAATGCCATAAGGGCCTGGGAAATCCACGCGGGTTTCACATGAACGGTTTTGAAATGAAGGACAAACAACTTGCATTTGCGTCGTTCCGGGCAACTCCGGATAACTGGCGCAGGTGTTTCGACAGCTTCGCCTTTACGGTTTTGCGAATATCACCGTTACATTGTCGGCCAGAACCTTGATTGCATAGCCATGCCAGGGCACAAGCGGGAAGAGTGAGCCAGCCTGCCCAGGCACAAATGCCTGGCGGCCTGGGTCGTAGAACCAAATCCCAGCGCTGATCAGCCCCGTAGACACGGCCTGGGAAAGCGGAGCCGGAGCGCCGGACGCTTGCTTTACGGAGATGTAATCGTCGCTCCAGAAAATGTTGGACGGATAAGGATTTGCAATGCCGTTCCAGCCGCGCGGCAGGGCTATCGCAAAGGTGTCACTCGTAATGGGCTGCAAGCCGGCCAACGCCGGAATCGCGCCGGATTCCGGCTGATAGATCCAGTAGGCTTTTGCCGGAACCATGTCCGGACCGGATACGGAGATGATCCTTGGCGGCGAACAAGAGAAGATCTGGTATCCTGCCGTGACGAGTGCGGATTGCGCGTTCCGGACATCCGTCGTGGTGTGCGGGACCGAGAACAGATTCCAGCCTGCGGTAAACGGCATCTGGTTCCGGGGGATGGCCGTTTGGTGTTCAAACGAGCAGTTCCCGGCCTGGTCGCAGGCGAACAGCGTGTAATAGAATATCGTGCCGTTCGCAAGGCCCGTGTCGTTGTACGCCTCGCTTGTGCCCGAGTAGACCTGTACGCCGTCCGAAGGTGTGGCGGGAAAAGCCGTGGTTGAGCGGATCAGGCGGCAGAGAGAGAAGTCGGCGTCGTCTGGGTTTTTCCATGCCAGCGATACGGCCGAATCAACAGGCATTGCAATGAAATTTTCAGGAGCGCCGGGCGGCGTTACATCGAAAAGCGTGGGTTGCGCATCCCTTGTTATTGAGTTGGATTCCTCTTGTCCCAGAGAATCCATTGCGCGCACGGCAAAGGTATGCGTTGCTCCGTTCGGTAAATTTGAAATCATGGTTTCCAGCACACCGCTGACCTGGGCTTGCGGACTTGCGAAATTCAACGGGGTTCCCTGAAGCGCGTAATAGATGTTGTAGATCACGGGCGTGGCGTGGTCTCCCGCAGCCGGCCAGGACAGACGCACCTGGCCTCCAAGTCCCGTGTCTTGCGCATCCGCTATGCCGGAGAACTCGGGAGGGATTATGTCGTACACGAATCCGTTGGAGCGCACAGGCTCGCTGAACTTGCCGGTCAGCTTTTCTGCTTTCACCCAAAGATAATAAAAATGTCCATGACTAAGGCGGCCTGTGAGGTCCACGACATAATGAGAAAACGGGCCGGTCATGATCCAGTCCTGCACATCCATGGTTTGCGTGGCTGATGTGTGAGAACTGACGGCTATCCAGTACCGGTCCGCGAATGTGGAAGGGGTCCAGGACATGGAAATCATTTCGGTGGAGGTTGCGACCTGGTCGGTCCAATGGCCGTCATAAACCAATCGGGGCGCGGGCAGAATGGAAGTATCAATCATTTGTCCGTTGGAACAGGTGGGCGGGCCTGAAAGGCCCGCGCTGTTCATTGCTGCTACAGTCACATAATAGGAAGCGCCGCCGGCGAGGGTCAGATCGTTCACGGTGATGAAAGTGTTGGTGGCCGTGAGGCCATGAGCCACATCCGTGCTCCAGGCGGTCGTGCCGATGGATACTGCGTAGTATGCAATGCCGCTATCTTCGTCCTCGGCGGCTCCCCAGTTCGCGGAAATGCTGTCAAGAGATTGATTGTAACTGATGTCGCTGCCCAGCCCGTCGTTTACGAAGGGTATGGCGCCAGGCGGCGTGGCGTCAAGGGCCATGCCGTTGGACACAATAGGCGTCGTGTAATACCCGGCGCCGGACCGCGCGCGCACGGTGATGTAATATGTCTGGCCCGGCTGCATGTTGTACACGCCGCTGTGGGAAGTTGAGACGCCGTTTGACAGTTCGCTGACTGTGACCTGGGCGCCTCCGGGCGTGGTTCCGATTTTGTACCTGTACTCGATTATTCCGGATTCCGGATCCGTGGCAGGATCCCAGTTGGCGCTGTACTTGGCGTCACCCGTGAAATCCTTGTCGGCAGGGCCGAGGCCGTCCCGGATTGCGGCCGGGGGTAGCGGCACGGTTGTGTCAATTGTTGTCGTGCGGTCCAGGGTGCCGGTAGCCGTCAGCCCCGCGCCGTTTACTGACACAAGACGGTATGTGTAGGTTTCCCCGTTGACCACGCTTATGTCGGACCAGCTCTGGGTAGAGGGGTTACGGGTCTGAATCAGCGCAAATTCTCCGGTTCCCGTTGCGCGGTAAATTCGCGTTTCCGACAGCCTGCTGTGCGGGTCGCTGGACAAATCCCAATACAGGAACACGGTGTTCGTGGTTGTAAAAGCCGCAAGCGGATCTATGTTCACGGCAGAAGGAGGCGTGTAGTCAAGTTTATATTCAATGGTCTGCGTGGGGTTCCGGTTGCCTGCATTGTCCTCGGAGAACAGGGTGGCGAGATACGCTCCTTGCTGATCCAAAGCTATGGGCGCATTATATGTGAGCCAATTGTGGCTGATGAAGCTGGACATACTCGAAGGCGTAGTTCCCCATTTATCCTTGCCATTGATGCCGTCACCCTTGTTCACGCCCGCAACAGGATAGCTCAATATGCCCGAAACTTTAAAATTCCACACTATAAGGCCATTGGGATGCAGCACGATCTGGAATGTGGACGGATTGGTGGTGTATCCGCTGTAATAGACTTTTTCCCATTGAACAATGAAACGGTCGGGATTGGAAAGGCGCTTGTAGAATACCGCGGAATCCGCTCGGATGGAGAAGAGGTTGGCAAGGGCTGCGATTGTGTACGCGAAGTCCGCGCTTGGGAATGAGGAAGGCGTGGAAGTTCCGGAGTATGAAAAGCTGACAAACCCGTTGCGGAAAATTCTGATTGTGTCAAATGTCGATCCATAGAACGGGAACGAGAATCCCAGGGAAATGCCGTCAACCGATGCAATGGAACTGGTGAGGCCCGTGTTTGTGCCGTCCGAGATCTCGATCCAGGAGTAAGCGTTGCTCGCCAACTCGTAGCCGCCGGACGACACGGCATAGAATGTTGATGCCAGGCCAGAACCGCTGTCCATGGCCGACAGGGAGAGCTGTCCCGGTGTGAGATACCAACCGTTTTGTGCGGGATCACCCGGCGTAAGGGTAGCCGTTGTCACCGGCGGCATGGTGTCCGCGGTCATGGTGAGCGCTGCGCTGTAATCACTGCTGTTGCTTGCGCCGCTCGATGCGCGAACTCGCCAGTGGTAAGTAACCCCATGCATGAGCGCTTGCGGACCGCTTGCGTCCAACTGGTATGTTTGTGTGGCGATGCCGTAAATTTGAGCGTGAATCGTGGAAAACGAAGCATCGGCGCTGATTTGAATGTCATATGTCACTTCGCCGTCTGCGGTTCCGTTCCACATCAGAACCGGGTCCGCTTTCACGAATGTCCCGTTCGGAGCTGTGGGCTGCGGGACCGGAATGCTGGGATCCACTCTTGTGAAGACCTGGGATGACTCCGCGGAAAGCCCGGCCTGGTTGTATGTCACGATTTTATAGGTGTATGTTGCGCCGAACTCCAGAGCCGTATCGGTCCACGCTGTGCTGCTTCCGGCCGCGGCCGTGTGGACCAGGGTGAATGGCCCTGCGTCCGTCGCGCGCAGGATCTGGTATTCGAGCAAGGGCGCTGCGTAATCCGACCCTGGAGAACCCGTCCAGTTGATCGTCACGCCGGTGTCCGTTGCAAAAGTGAACAACGGCAAAGCCGACGGCTGCGCCGGAACCGGCGGTGTGGTATCAATGGGAACTTCAACAATCAGAGGGGTCTCCGCGTTTGCCGCGGCATCCACGGAGTAAACCGAAAAGCGGTGGCGCGCGTCGCCCGAAACCGTCACGGGACCGGTGTATGCCTGTGGCTGGTTGGCGATAATGAGGCTGGAAAGGGACGCGGGCACGCTTCCATAATTCCAGGCAACGCCCTGGACGCCGTCGCCTTTGTTCACGCCAACCGTGACCGTGGTGACGCCGGCGATGCTCTTGAACGACCACACAATAAGGCCGTTCTCGTGCAGAACGACCTGAAAATGGATGGGGATGCTGCCGCCCATTTTCCTCACTCCTGCAAACTCCACCACGAACCGGTTTGGCCCGGTGAGGCTTAAATATTTGATTTGTCCTGTGCCGACCTCGAGATCGTCCCACAATGCGGCTATGGTGTAGCCCATGGTAGGGTTCGGGAAATTGATATTGTTATACGACGCGCCAGTGTATGTAAAACTTATAAAACCGTTAGTGCAGATGTTGACGGCGCTGAAAGAACTGTCGTAAAAGGGGAAATTGAACCCAATCGGGATTCCTGTCACGGTGTTGTCGTCACCGGAAAGTCCCGTGTTTGTTCCACCCGCAGTGTCAATCCATGCATAGCTGTTCGCGACGATCAAGGTTCCTGTTCCCACCGGGCCGGACATGGTGTAATATGTCGCGGCGACGCCCGAGCCTGCGCCATCGCTTGCGGACAGGATCATGTCGCCGGCCGTTGTGTGCCATCCGTTCAGTCCAGCCACGCCCGTGAAGCTGTCAAATGAGGTTGTGGGCGGCGTTGTGTCCACGGTGAAAGAGCGGGCCGCGGTGAACCCGCTGGTGTTGGATGCGCCGTCCCATGCGCTCACCCGCCAGGAATAAACGCTCCCTTCAGCCAATTGTTCCGGCGGTAATCCCGATAGGGTGTACGAAGCGGATCCGATGTTCAGGATATCCATGTCCACGGCGGAAAAAGAGGGATCCAGCGAGATTTGCAACTGATATGCGACGCCGCTGGAGTCCGTCACCGGGGACCATGCAAATTGTTGCAGCGCTGATGTGGCGTAACCAGCATCCGCGGGTGAAATCAGCCCCGGCATGGGCGGCGCCTGGGTGTCGGCCACGCTCTGGTAAGTCCAGGGGTTTGGGACAGTGCCGGTTGCAAGCGCGTTCCCCACCAAATCCGTGCCAGTGATTTGCGCGGTGTACACTCCCGCCGGTGCGGGCGCCGCGTGCGTCCAGGTGGCCGCGTCGCTGCCGGCATTCCATTCCACTGCCCACGGTCCGATTTCCGGCGTCACTGATATCGCCACCGACGCAGGATTCATGGCTTCGCTGAACGCCACGGAAACGACTGCGTCATGCGCAACTTCGGTTTCCTGGTCCGCTGGGGCCGTGGATAAAATCTGTGGAGGCGTGGTGTCGCTTTGCACAAGAATGTCGTCAATATGCCAGCCCAGAAAATTGTTCGATACTTCATCAATCGAATCAAAATAAAATCTTATTTGGATGACATTACCCGCATAGCTTGATAAATCGAGTGTCTTCTCTCGCCACTGATTCATCGCGTCGCCGCTTAGCTGTTGCAGGGTAATCCACGAGGATGAAGGAGTCGGCTTGATCTGAATGATTCGCTTATCGTAACCCGTTCCCGTGGTTTCGGTCTGGTAGAAATACCAGAATGAAAGCTGTGCGTTCGAGTATGCGGTCAGATCTATCTGCGGCGAGGTGAGATACCCGCTGGTTGTGCTGCCGGTGCTGTAGGTGCATGTCAGGTCAACGCCATAATACCAGCTTGTTGAGGGAGAATGACTGTGCGCACAGGGTGATGCGCCGTCGGCCATGTGCCACAGACCGGTTGCGGTCCATCCGTTCTGGCCGGATTCCATATCGTCGGACCATGGCAGCGCATACGCCGAGGCGCACACAATCATCGCAAATGCGCATACGATCAACGCACATTTTGCATGTGGACGCCCAGATGCATGTCCGCTCATTATCCGTTTTCCTTAAACAATATAGTGCCATTATATCACAAACATCCGCATTGAAATGCTGATAAGTAAATTTTTTTTTTCGGGAATGCGGTAAAATATATCGCGCTGTAATTTCAGATTTTTCATGCAATTCCATCATGCAGCAAGGCTTCAACCCGCATGTTGCGAAATCTCGCTTGATCGATCATTCGATAGTCTGATGCCAGAAGCGCCGCATATGCTGTGTGCGGTCCCGACTGCGTTCCAACCGTGTTTGACGAAACAAGGGGACAATCGCGGCGATTTGCCCGATAATAATTGAGACACGGAAAGGGCGCACAAAAAGGCGCTTATGGAAACTATGGAGCAACACAAGGAGACTGTGCGGCACGCGGACATGCCCCGGCTGCCAGGCGCACTGGAGCGTTGGGATGTGATTCTGTTCCGCAGGCTGTACTTTGGTACGCGCAACCGTGCGTTCAATGTGCTCATGCCCGCGTTGTCCATCGTGGCGAACCGGGGCGCCGTGCACATCATCGCCGGGTCGCTGATGATTTTCGCGGGACATCTTCAGGGCGACGCGCGCCTGCAACAGGCGGGAGCGGTGATGATGATCGCGGCCATGTTCGCGGGCATCCTTGCTGAAGGCACGGTCAAATTCGTGTGGAAACGGCTGCGGCCGTTTCAGGTCATGAACGATGTGCAGCCCCTTGTGCCCGCGCGGCGGCTGCGCAGGCGGCCTTCGTTTCCGTCCGGGCATTCCGCGGGCTACCTTGCTGCGGCGATGTCCGTAACCCTGTTCTACCCCACGGCCGGTTTCGTGCTGGTGCCCGTTGGCGTGCTGGGGTCGTTTTCGCGCATTTACAACGGGGTGCATTACCCGTCCGATGTGCTGGCCGGCATGCTCGTGGGCGCGGGCTGCGCTTTACTCGCCGTGCGCTTTATCCCCCCTCTGTTTTAATGTTGCTGCATGGTTTGACGCCGCCTGTTTTCATTGACAAAAAACCCATCCCTGCTATAACATGAACCGTCCGGGCAGAGGCGGCGCGAGCAGCTCGTGAACCGCGCCTCCGGCCTGTTCGAATCGGGGTTTCATGGCTCAAAAAAATTCGTATGACGTGATAATCATAGGCGCAGGACCGGCGGGCATTTTCGCAGCCCTGGAACTTACGGCCGATTCGGTCGCGAAGCGCCCCCGTGTGCTGCTTCTCGAAAAAGGCAGAGACCTGGATGCACGCAAGAAATGCGACATCCTGTGCGGCTGGGGCGGCGCAGGCGCGTACAGCGACGGCAAGCTGAACCTGTCTCCGGCCGTGGGCGGACAGCTCGAAAAATTCGTGCCCCTGTCCACACTCGCGGATCTCATCGCCTCCGTGGACCGCACTTATGTGCAATACGGAGCGGACTCAATCATTTACGGCGACGACCCGGACGCTGTATCGCGCATCAAGCGCAAGGCGTCCCTGTCAGGGCTGAAGCTCGTGGCCAGCCGCATCAGGCACATCGGTACGGAAAAGTGCCTCGATGTGCTTTCCGGACTGCGCAAGCATCTCGACGACAGGATCACCTTCCTGCCGGACACGCCGGTGGAGAACATTCTGGTGCACGGCGGACACGTATCGGGCGTGCAGGCCGGGGGCAGAGAATATCAGGCGCAGTTCGTGATCGCCGCTCCCGGCCGCGAAGGCGCGGAATGGCTGACACAACAGGCAGACCGCCTCAACCTCGAACGCATCAACAACCCGGTGGACATCGGCGTGCGCGTGGAGGCGCCGGCCGCGGTCATGGAACCGCTCACCGAGTCCCTGTACGAAAGCAAGCTGTACTTCAACACCCCGGGATTCGACGATCAGGTGCGCACTTTCTGCATGTGCCCGAACGGCGAAGTGGTGCTGGAAAAACACGACGGCGTCACGACCGTAAACGGCCACAGCTACGCATCCAAACGCACGGACAACACAAATTTCGCATTGCTTGTAAGCACCAACTTCACCAAGCCGTTCCACGAGCCAATCGCGTACGGAAAATACATCGCGAGCCTGGCCAATCTGCTGGGCGGCGGCGTCATCGTGCAGAGACTGGGCGACCTGCGCAGCGGACGGCGCAGCACGCCCCGGCGCATCGCGCACGGCGCGGTGTCGCCCACTCTGCCACAGGCCACGCCAGGCGATTTGAGCTTCGCGCTCCCTTACCGCCATCTGCGCGATATCCTCGAAATGATTGCGGCCCTCGACGGCGTGGCGCCGGGCGTGAACGATCGCCACACCTTGCTGTACGGCGTTGAAGTCAAATTCTATTCCACGCGGCTGATGACCAGCCAGAGCCTTGAAACCGGTCTGCCCAATCTGTTCGCCGCGGGCGACGGAGCGGGCGTGACCCGCGGTCTGGTGCAGGCGTCCGTGTCCGGCATGATCGCGGCGCGCGCCGTGCTCGAAAAGATGGGAGCCGCAAACGCATGAACATTCTGATGACCAACGACGACGGCGTGCACGACCCGGGCATCTGGGCGCTGGCGCGCGCCCTGGTTGCGCGCGGCCATGCCGTCACCATCGTGGCGCCCGAGAGCCAGCGCTCGGCCGTGAGCCACGCCATCACATTGCACAAGCCCCTGCGCCTCACTCCGCACTTCGAATACGAGAGCGAGAAGAACATATCCGTGTACTCATCCAATGGCACGCCCTCGGACTGCGCCATGCTTGGCGTGCTCGAAGTGCTGCCCGGCGCGGACATCCTTATCAGCGGCATCAACGGCGGCCCGAACCTCGGCGAGGACACCATATACTCGGGAACCGTGGCCGCGGCCATGGAGGGCGCGCTGCTCGGCGTGCGCGCCATGGCCGTGAGCATGTCGGAATACGGCATGGGCGACTATGGCCTGGCTGCGTCGTTCTCCGCGGGACTCGCCGAACAGCTCAACAATCCGGAGTTGCCGAAGCGCACTCTCTGGAATGTAAATGCGCCGCCCGTAGCCGCGGACCAATACAAGGGATTCCGCATCACGCGCCTGGGCACGCGCAAGTACACGGACATCCTGCAAAAACGCATTGACCCGCGCGGGCGGCCCTATTACTGGATCACCGGCCAGCTCGTGCGGGACCTGGACGACGAGGACACGGACAATGCGGCCACGGCCGCGGGAATGGTGTCCGTCACGCCCATGCTTATGGATCTCACCAATCACGAGCTTAAGAACTCGCTGTGCATCACGGATCCCATGTCCTGACGGTCGCACGGATCCTCAACCTGGAGCATGTATGAAATCATCCATGGCAAAGAAATCCATAATCGGTCTTCTCCTGTCCGCGTTCATTCTCACGGTCATCATCATCGGGGACTGGGTGTTCGCGGCCGTAATCGCGGGCGGCGCGGGCATGGGCATGTACGAGTATTTTCAGCTTCTGCGCAAAAAGAAGGGCAACCCGATCTCGATTCTCGGAATCGCCGTGGGCGTTGGCTTCATCGTCATGGCATGGTACAACACCCGCCACGGCAACCTGCTGCGCGCCAACGCGGGATTCGGCGCAGTCATCACTTTTTTTGTGCTCCTGGTGCTCATTATCCAGTTTTTCCAGTTGCTGAACCGCCGCGAGCGCTACTCCATTCATGACCTCTCCATCACCGTGTTTGGCGCCATTTACATCGGCGGATTCGGCAGCATGCTCATTCTGCTCATGGGCATCGGAGAAACCCTGTTCGACGACAATGCGGCGCTGGCCCGCCTGGTCATCCTGCTGCCCATGTGGGCTGCATGGGGTTCGGATGTGGGCGCGTATTTCGCAGGCAGTTTCTGGGGCAAAACCAGACTGTTTCCTGACATCAGCCCCAACAAAACCCTTGAAGGCTGCGGCGGGGGCGTGGTGTTCAGTTCCATGCTTTTCATCACTTCCGCCGTGTTCCTGAAAATCCCCATCGGACACGCCCTGCTCCTGGCGCCCGTGGCCAGCATCTGCGGACAAATCGGCGACTTCAGCGAATCCGCGTTCAAGCGGGAGCTGGGCGTCAAGGACTCGGGCACCATCTTCGGTCCTCATGGCGGGTTCCTCGACCGCATAGACAGTCTGCTCTTCACCACGCCCGTGGTGTATTTTTATTTCATCTGGTTCTATCCCTGGCCTTCCTGAAGAGTGCTGCGCAGGTTTGCATTTCGCAAAGGATACCGCGGAGACGCGGAGAAATACGGGTATGTAATTTGCGTTTTGTTTCACGGAGAACACGGAGGAGCACGGAGAATGAGTATTTCAGCGCGGCCTGTGGCCGCGCTTCTTCGATCTTCGTGATCTTCGTGATCTTCGTGTCCTTCGTGGTTAAATCATTGCCTTTGCCCTTCTTGATTGCTACCCAGCGGCGTCATTCGGCGATGCCGCCCTTCTTTTCTGTAAAATCACAGATGCAATGAGTCTTTCCTCTGCGGCCTCCGCGCGTCATTGCGCCCTCTGCGTCAATCTTTTCCCATGTCTTTCTCGCCAATAAAAACGGCCCCGCGCCTTATAAGGAGCGGGGCCGTTGTGCCTTGGCTGCAAGGCGGCGCCTGTTGATTCCGATTATACCGCCTGTTTCAGATGTTCTCAATAAGAACGGCCTTGCCCATACCTCCGCCCACGCACAGCGAGGCGATTCCGTTCTTGAGGCCGCGGCGCTTCATTTCATAAATGAGGCTCGTGGTGACGCGCGCGCCCGTGCATCCCACGGGGTGGCCGAGCGCCACGCCGCTGCCGTTCACATTCGTGATGTCCCGGTTCAGGCCCAGGCCCTTTTCACATGCCAGATACTGGGCCGCGAACGCTTCGTTGACCTCGAACAACTGAATGTCGTCCAGGGACATGCCGGTCTTCTTGAGCAGTTTGTTGATGGCTGGCACGGGGCCGTAGCCCATGCGCTCCGGCTCGACCCCGGCCACGGCGTGGTCCACGATGCGGGCCAGGGGCTTGAGGCCTTCCTTTTCCGCGCGTTTGGCGCTCATGAGCACCACGGCGGCCGCTCCGTCGTTAATGCCGCTGGCGTTGGCCGCGGTCACGGTTCCGTCCTTCTTGAATGCGGGTTTGAGCTTGCCGAGCTTTTCCATGGACAGGCCATCGCGCGGATGCTCATCAGTGTCGCACATGATGGGATCGCCCTTGCGCTGCGGCACGGGAACGGGCACGATCTCATCCTTGAAGCGGCCTTCCTTGATGGCGGCTACGGCGCGGTTCTGGCTGGTGAGCGCCAGTTCGTCCTGGTCTTCGCGAGAGATGCCGAATTCCGCGGCAAGGTTTTCGGCCGTGATGCCCATAAGAAATCCACCCAGGGGATCGGTGAGGCCCTGGAACAGGCTGTCCACGCACGCCACATCGCGGTTGCGCGCGCCCCAGCGCATTTCATACAGCACATACGGGATACGGCTCATGCTCTCGGTGCCGCCGGCCACCACCACTTCGTGCTCGCCCGTCTGGATTTGCTGCATGCCGAACACGATGGCCTGCATGCCGCTGGCGCACTGGCGCTGAACGGTCATGCCCGGCGTGGTGAACGGAATGCCCGCCTTGAGCAACACGGTGCGGCCGATGTTGATTTCATCGTTGCGCATGAAGCACTGGCCCAGGATCACATCGTCAATGATCGAATAATCCTCGACCCCGGCCCTTTTGAGAGCTTCTTTGACCGCTACAACGCCCAGGTCGCAGCTCGAAATGTCCTTGAACATGCCGCCGAAATCGCCTATCGGCGTCCTTGCCGCTCCAACAATGACTACCTCTTCCATGTCTACCTCCGGGATATTTGCTTTTGTCCGCCGTTTCAAAACATTGATTTATCTTTTAAAAACCGGACGGGTGAATTTCAAATAATAAACGCGCCGCCGAATTTTTGGGCGTATTCGCGGATGCGTTCATCCATGGCCTGCGCGCCACCTGTTTCCCCGGTGTATGCGAACGGAGGCTTTTTGAACAAAGCGCCGTTGCGCATGGCGGTGTCAATATCCTCTTTCGAAGCCACGCCCTCGGCGGCCATGCGCCGCGCCTCGGCCACCACAGCCGTGAGTACGCGCGCCACCACGAGGTCCCGGTTTTCCTCGGAACCCGTGGGCTTGACCGCCGCCGGATCCCTGTGATCATACAAGCCTCGGCCCGTGCTTACGCCCAGGTCGCCCGCGGCCACGCGCTCGCGGATCTCCACGGGCACCGCGAACCGGGGACCGAACGCCGCGTTCAGGATGCCGATCACTTCGGCCAGCAGCGCCAGTCCGAGTTGATCCGCCATGCGAAACAGTCCCACGGGCATGCCGCCCTCGGGCTTGACCAGGAACGAATCAATGTCGCGCCGGTCCGCCAGGCCCTCCTGCTCGCAGCGCATGGCCTCAAGCATGGCCGCGCACAACAGCCGGTTCACGATAAACCCGGCCGAATCCCTGCACAGCACCGGAGTCTTGCCCATGGCCTGCGCCACAGCGAATACCGTGCGTGCGGTTTCGTCGCTGGTTTGCTCCGCGCGAATGACCTCCACAAGCGGCATCATGGATGCAGGATTGAAAAAATGCATTCCGGCGACACGGTCGCGGCGGCCTGTCTTCTCGCCAATGGCCGCAATGGACAGCGCGCTCGTGTTGCTTGCAAGCACTGTATGCTCCGGGCATTCGCGGTCCAGTTCCGCGAACACGGCCTGCTTGATTGAGAGCTTCTCGGGCACGGCTTCAATCACCAGATCCACATCCGCGAACGGGCCGTAATCCAGCGCTGGCTCAATGAGCGCGATTTTCTCTTCCATATCTTCAGCGGTCATGCGGCGGCGCCTGACCTTGAATTCATACACCTGGCGGCAGCGCGCCACGCCCGCGTCAAGAAACCGCTTGTCCACATCCTTGAGCGCCACGCGCAGTCCTGCCTGGGTGGCCACGAACGCCAGCTCCCCGCCCATGACTCCCGCGCCCGCTATCCCGATCTTTTTCACTTCCATGCCTCACAAAACCTCCCGCGAGAATTGCGGCATTATAACGCGCCGCAGCGAACGCCCGCAACCGTGCGCCTCGCCCTCTGGATTCCGCAAATTCGAATTAAACCGTGATGTCGTCCGGGCGCACGGGTTCGCCCGAGTTCGAGCTTTTGATGGCTGCGTGCGCAAACTGGAGCACCTGCCGCCCGCGCTCGCCCGTGAGGCGCGGCTCCCCGCCGTCCAGTAGCACGCCAATATAGTGCAGCGTGGAATCCGTGAACGAATCCACCCAGTCGTCGCGCAAATCCTCGAACGCCGTAGTCACGCCCCCGCGGCACAGGGTCAGCACTGGCTCGTCCAGAAGCCGCGCCGTGCACCGTGACAGATACAGAACGCCCTCGGATCCGGTTATCTCCACGCGCTCGTCCGCAGTGTAATATTTCGATTTCATGGTCATGTGCGGAGAAAAGGTGCTATCCAGGTAACCGGCCATGCCGTTTTTGTACTTCCAGGAAATCATGGCCGGTGCGTCCACGATGCCGAACGAGCGGTCCACCCACCCGTTGACCGACTCGATGGGGCCGAAGAAATCAATGGCGATGGAGAACTTGTGGTATCCATCGTCGAAGATGTTGGGGCCGCCGCCGCAGGTCTGCTCGTTGAGCCGCCACAGCCATGCGGACAGAGGCACCTTCCATCCGCCCCGCGCGCCGCCTCCGAGGTGGATGCGCACACTCAACGGCTGCCCAATGGCACCGTCCTCGATCAGTTCTCTGGCTTTGACATAAGGAGGATAAAAATCAAAATTCTCGAACACCTTGAGTTTGACATTGTTCTCGCGCGCGGCCCGGATCATGGCGTCGCACTCGGACACGGTGAGGGCCATGGGCTTCTGCACGGACACATGCTTACCCGCCTCGCATGCGTCCACGCAAACCTGTTTGTGGAGATGGTGCGGCACGATGATTTCCACGGCCTGCACATCCGGGTCGGCAAGGAGCTTGTGATAGTCCGTGTAAACGCGTTCCGCGCCCCACTCGGCCCCGCGCCGCGCCGCCAGCTCCGGGTTCACATCGCACACTGCGAAAATCCGCGCCCTGCGGCTGCGCGCGTATCCCGGCGCATGCAGATCCGTAATCCGGCCGCACCCTATGATTCCCACATTCAATTCCGTCACAATGCCCTCATCCTTCCCGGAAATCTGCCCTATTGTACACGCGCGGCCTCGGCCGGGCAACCCTGCCGCCCCCGCGCCCGGTTGCCTGTTCGCGTACGGCTCTTATTATGTATGGAAAGAAGACATGCGTGCTGCATGGAACCGCACCAAGTGTTTTCAAAAAAGGTGTTTGAATCCTGCGGCAATGGGTAAATAAATATCAGCAGGAACGGACCTTTTCATAACCTCCTTGGAAAACCCTCCCGCCACAGGGAGGGTATTTTTTTGGGTGCAGGGTGCAGGGTGCAGGGTGCAGGGTGCAAAAAATCAAGCGGTCTCTATGAATGGAGCCACCGTAAAAGCAATCAAGAAAAGCAAAATCAATGAACACCACGGAGGCCACAGAGGGTCACAGAGGGCGCGGCCAGGGGCCGCGCTCAAAAGATCTTTCTTCGTGTCTTTGTGATTTCTTTGCATTCTCCGTGAAACAAAACGCAAATGACATCCCCGCATCTCTCCGCGTCTTCGCGGTGTCCTTTACGGACAGATCGAGATCAGGGCTCAAGGTATTGCTTATTCCTCGTCCAGTTCGATTAATATCTGTCGGATCCAGTTCATGCCTTCGAGGATGAATTCATTGCCCTGGCTCTTGTCGGGCCGGAATTCGAAATTGATGACGCAAGCCGGATTGGCGCGCAGCACCGCAGACACAACGCTGCGGATGTCCACCCAGCCATCGCTCGGTTTTTGCGAGGGATGAACGGGGATTTTCCAGGGCCGCGGGGCCGTGGGATGCGTGGGGCCGAACGAATTCTGGAGATGCACGGCGCGGGTGCGCGGCGCCAGCGCCTGTACAAATTCCATAATGTTGATGCCGAAGCGGCGTGCGTCCATGTCCAGGTGCCCGACATCCAGGCAGAATCCGAGTTGCGGAAACGCATCAAGCACTTCGAGGTAGTGCGCGGCCGAGTAAAAGGTGGCGTTGTCCATGAGGTTTTCGAGAAGCACAGGCACGCCGGTTCTATCGCTGTGCGCGGCCAGAACCTCGGCGCTCAACAGCGCCATGCGCATAGCCTCGCGCTCACGGAACGCGCCCGGCGCCGCGCCTGCGAACTGCTCGGGCCGTTGCACATGCACCACGGTGTATTCGCCGCCCAGTTCCGCGGCCAGATCCATGTTGTGCATCATCAGCCCCACGGCGTGGCAACGCCGGTCGTCGTCTGGATCCACGATGCACGCGAGCAGCGGATTCTCGGGATAGTCTTCGGGCATGAACATTGGGGTATGCACGCTGAACCGCAGGTCCGTGCCGCGGATATATTCCAGGAGCGAGCCGCGGGTCGCGGGATCGAAAATCACAAATTCTGCGCGCCGCAAACCAAACGCATCAAGCCGCCACAGGTTTTCCACCCGCGCCACGACCATGCCCAGATTCTCGAACTGCGGCGCTACCGCCATGCCGCGCAACCCCCGCCGGAGCGGTTCGCTCCCGCCCTCATTTGTGGTATTATAACCAATCCCGCGGCGCAAATGGAAAGCGCCCGGCTGTGTGCCGGGCGCCCATGGAATCTTGTGTGGAGATTTTGCGAACCAACAGGCCTATTCCCTGTCTTCCCTGTCTTCCCGGTCTTCCTTTTTCTCGTCTTTAGGCATTTCATACACGGCGCCGCAGGCTTCGTTGGCGCATTTCTTGACGGTCTTTCCCTTGAGGCTCGCGCGTGTCATGAACGCTCCGCACTTCTCGCATTTCTCGTCCTCGATGGGCGGATACCAGGACACATAATCACAATCGGGATATTTTGAACATCCGTAAATCGTCTTGCGCTTCTTGGTGATCTTTTTGACGACTTTCCCGTCGCAGCCTGGCTTGGGGCAATCGAAATCGCCGATGTACGGCTTGATGTTGCGGCACTTGGGATAACCCGAGCAGGCCATGAACTTGCCGTACCGGCCCTCGCGAATCAGGAACTCGCTGCCGCACTTGTCGCAGAACTCGCCAGTGGGCACGGGTTCGGATTTCTTGGTTGCGCCCTTGCTGCGCCCGGAAATGGGATCGAACGGCTCGGTGTAGGTGCAGTCCGGGTATTTCGAGCAACCCAGGAACAGCCCGTAGCGCCCGGCCTTTATGACCATGTTCGCCCCGCACTCCTTGCACTTGACATCGGTCTCTTCCTCGTACTTCATGTTGTGCTCGGCCTTGTCGAGTTCCTTGACGAAGGTTTCGTAGAAATCCGCAACCACCTTCTGCCACTCGATGTCGCCCTCTTCAACCTTGTCCAGGTTGTCTTCCATGCGGGCGGTGAATTCGTCGTCCACGATGTCCTTGAAGTTCTTGCTCAACAACTCGGTGACGATGAAGCCCCACTTGGTGGGGATGAAGGAACGCTTCTCCATGGTCACATAGCCGCGTTTTTTCAAAGTCTCGATGGTTGGCACGAAAGTGCTGGGGCGTCCGATGCCCTTTTCTTCGAGCACGCGCACCAGCGAGGCTTCGGAGTAGCGCGGAGGCGGTTTGGTGAAGTGCTGTTTGAGGACAAGATTCTCCATGTTCACAAGCTCGCCCTCGGAAACCTGGGGCAGCTTCTGCTCTTCCTTTTGTTCCTTGTCTCCGTTGCCGCCGTTCTCTTCCTTCACGGCTTTGATGACCTTCTGCCAGCCGTCAAAAATCAGCACGGAGCCGGTGGCGCGGAAGATGTAATCGCCGCCCGCGATGTCTATGCGCGTGATGTCCACCACCGCGGAGCGCATCTGTGAGGCCAGAAACCGGTTCCAGATGAGTTCGTAAAGGCGGTATTGATCGCGGGACAGATTGTCCTTGATATGTCTGGGTTCGTAAGCCACATTGGTGGGTCGCACGGCTTCGTGCGCGTCCTGCATGCCCGCTTTACCCTTGAACACATTGGGCTTGGACGGAATGTAATCCGTTCCGAATTTGTCCTTGATGTAGTCTCGCGCCTGGTCCTGGGCATAGGAAGAAACGCGTGTGGAATCCGTTCTCATGTAGGTGATGAGACCGACCACGCCTTCACTGCCCAGTTCCACGCCTTCATAGAGTTGCTGGGCGATGGTCATGGTTTTTGACGCCGAGAAGTTGAGGCGCCGGGCCGCGTCCTGCTGCAAAGAGCTGGTGATGAACGGCGCGGGCGGGCGGCGTTTTTCGCGCCGCGTAGTCACAGAATCCACTTTATAGGACAGAGCGCGCAGTTCGGTTTCAAATTTCCGGGCCTGCTCTTCATTTTCGACTTTGATTTCCCCGTCCCTGTTGCCGTGGAACTGGGCCTGGATGCCGCCCGGACCCTGTTCGCGCGAGAAATCTCCGGTGAGCGACCAGGATTCGTCGGGCACGAACTGGTTGATTTCTTTTTCGCGATCGCAGATGAGGCGCACGGCCACGCTCTGCACGCGCCCGGCGCTCAAGCCGCCTTTGAGAAATTTCCACAGCAGCGGGCTGATCTTGTAACCCACCAGTCTGTCCAGCACGCGCCGCGCCTGCTGCGCGTTCACAAGCCGCATGTCTATGTCCGTGGTGTTCTGCAACGCTTCCCGGATCGCCTTTTCCGTGATCTCGTTGAAGCGCATGCGCTTGATGGGTTTCTTGCTGTCGAACAGCCTGGACAGATGCCAGGCGATGGATTCGCCCTCGCGGTCAGGGTCGGTTGCGAGGATGACTTTGTCGCACTGCTCGCCGCTTTTTTTCAGGGAGCTGATCAGCTTGCCCTTGCCCCGCACCTGCACATAGCGCGGCTTGAAGTCCTTCTTGATATCAATGCCCAGTTCCTTTTCAGGAAGGTCATAGATATGTCCCAGGCAATAGTGCAGGACATACTGCTCCCCCACGATTTTGCCGATGGACTGCACCTTGGCTTTTGATTCCACAATGATCATATCTGGCATAAGAGCGTTCACCTGTTCCCGTTCGGTTCGATCACAATTTGATCATTTTGCACGATTTGTCCCATAAATCAACCCGGCTTCACAAACAATTTGCCGGGCAACTGACGGACCAGCCCCTTCATCTCCAGCATTGTGAGCGCTGGCAAAGCGCGGGACGCGGGCGCCCCGCAACGGCGGCACAGCGAGTCCAGGTCCTGGGGCGCGGCCGATATTTCATTATAAAAAAGCTCCTCATCCCCGGTCAGCCGCGGTCCCAGTTCCAGTGTGGTTTGCCTTGGCGCGAAGTTGAGGGCATCCAGAATGTCGTCCACGGATTCGACCAGGCACGCGCCCTCGCGGATGAGGCGGTGCGGTCCTGCGTTGAGGCGGTTTTTCACATTTCCGGGCACGGCGAACACATCCCTGCCCTGCTCCGCGGCCATGGCCGCGGTTATGAGCGCGCCGCTCTTGTCCGGCGCCTCTATCACCACCACCCCGCGGCACAGCCCGCTCACGATGCGGTTGCGGCGCGGGAAATTCCATTTCTCCGGCCCCGTGTCCATTGGAAACTCGGAGGCCAGCCCGCCGCCGGCGTCAAGGATCTCCTGTGTCAGGCGCTGATTCACGGACGGATATATTACATTCAACCCGGAACCGAGCACGGCCAGAGTGTGACCGCCCGCGCGCACAGCGCCCTGATGCGCCGCAGTGTCAATTCCGTGCGCCAGGCCGCTAATCACGCTGATGCCTGCGCCGGCCAGCGCGCCGCCCAGCTCGCGCGCCATATCTCGCCCGTAGCCGCTGCACTTGCGCGTTCCCACGATGGCTACGGCGCGGTCATAATCCTCGGGCAGAGCGCCGCGCACATATAGCACCGGCGGCGGGTCCGGAATCCGCGTCAGGGGATGCGGGTACTGCGCGGAATCAGGCGTGAGCGGCTCCGCTCCGGCGGCCAATGCGAAATCGAGTTCCGCGCGCGCTCGGTCCCAGTCGCCCCGTTCTTCGAGCACATGCTTGAGAGCCGCGGGGGTGAGGAATTCGCAGGCTTCCAGGGCGCGGGCGTCCGCTTCGCACACCTGCCGCGCTCCACCGAACCGCTCCACAAGCTGCGGAATCACGGCCGTGGCCAGATTCGATATGTTGTTGAGTGCGATCCAGGGCAGCCTGGGGTCCTGTTTGCCTTTGGTCATGACTGCTTATTATAAAGGATTTATTTATTATTCATCACATTTGTTTATTTTGGATTTCCGAAGAGGAGTTGGCCGGAGCGGCTGCCGGGGCGTTTTCCTGCTCCAGTTTATCCGCGTAAAGCTTGGCGTTGTGCGCCACCTTGATGTCGTTGGATTCTCCGGCAAGGGTTTTGAAGAATTTCTCGGCGTCATCCAGGCAGATAGCCGCATCCACACAGATTGCGTTGTAACGCTCAAGTGACGCCAGAGCGATGCCCTGCGCCAGAGTTCCATGGATGCGCTGGCGCGCGGCTCGCGCAAAAAACTCCGCAGCCTCGGGATAATCGCCTTTGCCTTCATATACCAGCCCGAGATTGTAAAGACCCATGACCGAATCCGGCTGCATTTCAAGATGCTTTTCGAGCGCCACGATAGCATCGTAAAAACGCCCGTATTTCAAATAATGCGCGCCGAGTCCGTTGTAATAAAGCGCCATGTTCGGCGACAGCTCGATGGCCTTTTTGTAAGCTGACTCGGCTTCGGCCTCGCGGCCCATGAGATCATAAGTGAGCGCCATGTTGTTATATGCCGTGGACGCGTCCGGCTGCAGCTTGAGGATGTCCCGGTACATGGTCAGCGCTTTCGCGTACTCGTAGCTCTGCTGGTACAGGTTGGCGAGGTTGAGCATGGCGTCAAGCTTGTTGGGCGTGAGTGCCAGTGCGTTGCGGTAGTTGTCCTTGGCCTTGTCCAGTTCGCCGCGCTGCATGTAGACATCGCCAAGTTTTGCGTAGGCCTGGGAATATGTCGGGCAGAAGGAAATGGCCTTTTTGAACATCTCTTCGGCCGAGCTTGTGGAATCGTATCGAAGAAGCAGGCTGCCGATCATGACGGATATCAGGGCCGAGCCTTCCATGCGGTCCGCCACGCGCGTGAGGCGAAGCAGCGCGGTGCGGTTGTTCTCGCGCACGAAATCGCACTGCGCCCAGTTGGCCGCGATCAGAACCTCGAGGGTGTCGGTGTTGAAATCCCGTGTGCGGCCCGCCGAGGAATAATCTCCCTGCGGCCCCTCCCACAGGCCCAGATCGCAGCCCCGCGCGCGGCCCACTTCGAAAAGCGGACCGAGGTTATAGGTGTCGAACCCGTTCATTTCCGGAAACAGTTCGCCCGTGGAATACACGCGCCGCGCGGGCAGATTCTTGACCGTGGCGTCATGCACGATCTGCGACATGTTCACGAAGCTGAATTCGTGGCCGATGAGTTCGTAATTTTTTTTCACCGCTGTGCCATGGTTGTCAATAAGCAATATGTCCCTGCGCAGGCCGCGCGCCGTGTGCGCATAGCCGACCACCGGAACAGTGATGGACCCATGCATGAAATACAGGCCGTCGCGCCTGATCACCCGTAGGTTGTCCAGCGCAAAGCGCACGGGCCGCGTCTCATTCTGCCACGAGTTGTATGGCAGGTTCTGCGCTATAGGCCAAAGGCACAGCAGAACCAGAGCCGCGCCCGCAGCGTTCGCCCATGCCGCGCCGCCAATCGCTTCGCGAATGCGCTTCAGCAGACCTTCCATGCCAAACGCCATAAACAGGGCGCACACCAGGTGCGCTCCGATGAAAAACACCTTGAACACATAAATCTGGTGCAGCGCGAAATGGAAGTTTATGAACAAAATAATGCCAACGGTCTGAACGGCCAGCAGATATGCAAGAAACAGAAATACGCGGCGGCGCTCCATGGCCGTGAGCAACGCGCCCAGTAATCCGAAGAATACGAACGCGGGCGAAAATTCCGCGGGCAGCCCCTTGATGAACAGCATGAAATACGACCACTTGGTGGGCCAGTGGAACCAGGCGAGCTGGTTCTCCCAGGCCGCGAACTGCGAACGCCGCAGCAATTCCGCAAATCCCGTAAATGTTTCCGTGTGGTTGCCCCAGTTCAGTTCCGGGATCAACACGGCCCGCAAAGGAATGTAGAGCAGCACGCAGAGACATGCGGCGAACGCCAGCGCGCCCGCGGCAATGACCGGAGCGCGCACGCGAAGACGCACGGACGGCAGCAGGGATGCGGCGAACGCCGCAGGCGCCGCGCCCGCTCCCGCCGCGATATAGCGCCATATGGGTTTCAGCCCCATCAGCGGGCCGAACAGGAAAATCATGATCACGCACCATGCGGCCACGCCCGCCGCGGCGCACGCAATCTCGGACCACACCGGCGCGCGCCACGGATCCTCACGATCCCGCAGCCGCAACACACACAGGGCGACGGCCGGCGCCAGAGTGAAAAATGCGATGTAATGGTTCAGAAAACACAGCGCCAGGAGAATGAGCGCTGCAGGCAGCAGGCGCTGTTCGCGCCGCATGACCAGCAATGTGATCACCAGAATGGACGCGCCCGTGAGCAGCACGGTCAGCCCGTACACTTCGGGGATCACGGCCTGCGCCCACAAAGTGCGCGTGGCGCCGAACACCAGCGCGGCGGCAACAGCCGAAGCGCGCCCAAGCCC
>JAGUYV010000460.1 GCA_020061125.1 bacterium
GCGGCCCTGCGCTACATCAAGGACCTGCGCAGCTTGGACCGCGCGGCCGCGGACCCAAACATTCTGTTCATCACCCTGGAAAAATTCCGCGGCACTGACACCCTGGATGTGCCGGACGCCGAATCCTGCGTCAAAGTCCACCTCGCGCCCGACGGCGCATATTACCCGGCCTGCATCTACAACGCCCTGCACAGGCCCCAGGATCTCAATCCCGGAAGTTGCTGAACGGCATATTAACGGTCACTCGATTGAGGATGAACTTCAGATGCGCCGCAGGCCGTTTGTTGTGCGCGCGCTTTGAACCGCCGCGCGCATGACGGTATAATTAGACATTGATCCGGCGGCCCGGATGTGACAACCGCGGCGCGGCCGGCACTTCCGTTCTGCGAGGCACAGCTCATGGCCACCGCCAAAAGCAAATCCGCGAAAAAAACCGCCGCCGGCAACTCCACGCCCGCCAGCAAGCCCGGAGCGAAAAAAGCGCCGGTGCGAAAAACTGCGGATGCGGCGGCAAAGACCGTGAAAGCCAAAACTCCCGCTGCGAAGAAAACCGCCGCAAAGAAATCCGTATCCAGGAAACCCGCAGCCAGAAAAGCAACACCCGCGGAACAGCCCCAGGCCGCGCCTCTGGCCCTGGAGACCACGCGCAAGACCGTTCTGGTCACGGGCGCGGCCGGATTCGTGGGCAGCCACATCGTGGAAAAACTGCAGCGCGAGGGCATGACCGTGATCGCCACGGACACGCCCGGCGCGCGCCCCGCATTCGAACGCAGTTGCGACGCGGAGTTCGTCGGCGCGGACATCACCCGCCCCGAGAGCATCGCAAAGGTGTTCCAGAACAGGAAAATTGACTTCGTGGTTCATGTGGCCGCGCTTTATGATCTCGGCGCGCCCGAAGACCAGCTCATGCGCGTAAACCGGGACGGCGTGGAAAATGTGTGCCTGGCCGCGCTGGACGCGCATGTGAGCCATGTGATTGTTTTTTCCACTGCGGATGTGTACGGACTTCCCAGAACCATGCCCGTGACCGAGGACACGCCGCCCAACCCGCTGAACGCGTATTCCAAATCCAAGTGGGAAGGCGAGAAAAAGGCCATGGCCATTGCGCAGGTGCATGGCCTGCCCCTCACCGTGCTGCGCCCAACCGTGGTGTACGGCCCGCGCAGCCGCTACATCGCGTCCGTGTTCTTTTCCGTGCCCGGCCTGGTGCGCAGCATGAGCGACCGGCTGGGCATCGAGGACGATGTGCTCTACGCCTTTGCGGGCGGGGCCACCATCAACTGGGTGCATGCGCGCGACCTGGCCCGAGCCGTGCACTTCCTGCTCGGCCGCAGCGACGCGCGCGGCCGCATTTTCAATGTGGCCGACGATTATCCCGTCACTCTCTCCGAACTCTTTTCCGTGATTTTCCTTCCCTTCGGCTTCGAGTGGAAGAGCGTGGTTCCCTTCCCTCGCCGCGCCGTGTCCCGCATCGCGCGCATGGCCATGACCCTGCCGCCCGCCTCGTTCGATAAAATCACGGAATTCATGCAGGACGAGTGGGACCGGGTCAAGGAACGCTACGGGTTGAGCGACGACCTGCAGCCGCGCCTGGACAAGGATCTGCTTTCGTTTCTTATCGGCGACAGAATCTACGATAACTCAAAACTCAAGGAACTCGGGTTCACATTCCGCTACCCGGACCCGCGCAAGGGCTTCTCCGACGCCATCAAGTGGTATCAGAAAAACAAGTGGCTTCCGCGCATCGAGAAAACCGTTTATTAAAAATTGATAACGATTTTCCAGGACACTGGTTCGCTGGATCAATCCAGGTTCTGGAGCGCGATGTCGAGTTCGTCCACGGATCTGCCGAGCAGGTCCGCGGCGCGGGTCATGGCGTCGGCCGTAGCCGTGAGGCCCGCTTCGCGCGCCTTGACGCTCCACTCTTCGAGGGTGTGCTGGTGTTCCCGGTTGTGATCGCGCCACCGGCCGATCCGGATGCGATATTCGGCCCCGCCGCCCATGTCTCCGCCCGCCCCGGCATTGTGCTCATGCGTATGCCCATGCTCGGTATCGTGGCCATGGTCGTGGGAATGCGCATGCTCGTGCTCGTGCGCGTGATCGTGACTGTGCCCGTGTCCGTGCGTATGTTCGTGGCTGTGCTCATGTTCATGGTGATGATCGTGGCCGTGGTCATGGTCATGGTTGTGATCGTGCATTGTCCGGGAATTCCCCTCTCTGAAAAGCCTGTGTAACAAATTCCATATTCGTACTATTGCATAGTATAACATTTTATCAACTTGTAAACAGGATTATCCCCGCCGCTCCGCGGATGATCTTTTTCAGGGGCAAGTGTAAGGCCGGAGCCAACCGGGACCATGATCCCCCCGCAGCGCGAGCTGCGGCCGCGGCGGCCTGTATTTTTGCGGTTTTCGCGGAGCACACTTCAACTTCGAAAGGCCGTTTTTCTGTTGCGAACCATGTCAAATTCGTGGTTGCATTGTGCAAAAATCTGGTATAATCGGGACATTGTAGATGGACAAGAAAACAATTGAAGGCAGCGAAGGAATGACAATGAAGAAAATCGCGGGGCTATGCATTCTGGCCGTTCTGGCCATAGGCAGCGTTGCCGCGGCGTTCGAATTGCCGGACGGCGTGGTCATCACCGGAGAGCTGAATGTTCGCCGCAGCCCGGATGTGAACGGCGAACTGTTCTGGAAGCTCAAGCAGGGCGACCGGGTGAAAATCAAGGCCATCAACGGCGAGTGGTACAAAGTGCGCGTGAGCGATGGGAAGGAAGGCTACGCGCACTACAGATATCTTGATGTGAGCATCTGGGGCCGCGTGTACAACCAGTACGCGGTGGTGCGCACCAACCCGGACAACGGGGCGCAGGCCCTGGCCACGCTGCAGGGGCTGGCGTGGGTTCGGGTGACCACGAGGTGGCAGATGTGGTACGGCGTGGAACTGCCCGGCGGCAACCGCGGATGGGTTTACCAGGACGCCCTTGAGGTGCCCCAGGAATTTTTCGCGGCATGGCTCGCGCTGCAGCAGAACATGCCGCCCCCGTCCGTGAACAACCCCTCGGGCACGGTGCGCAACACGCCC